>MTER01000013.1 GCA_002083985.1 Candidatus Altarchaeales archaeon A3 | reverse complement strand
TGAATAGGTAATTCATTAGGATATTTTAAAATCTCCTGATTTTAAAATAATTATAATTTCAGAAATTTAAAAAAGCTCAATTTGTGAGGTTATGAAGTATAAGTGAAATTTTTAAAATATTGCTTTTAATTTTGTAACTATTCAGAGTGCATCAAATTTACCTGTGAAATTTTAAAAAAAATACAAAAAATTAAAAAAAATACCTGTGATTTTTTGGGATAGATGAATAGTTACTTAATTTTTTCTATTTATGATGGTGAGCACCAACGGTCACATATTAATTACTCCCTCAATTTTCAAAACTTGTGAATATGCTCAATAAAGAGTGGAGGTTATTCGTGATTTTTTGACGGTTACGAGTGATTTACCTCTTAATATTGAGCAAGTTCAAACTTGTTTTGAAAAACCATTTTACATGACTATTTGCTAATTTAAAAACCAAATTAATTATTACCATTGCCACATAACTTGAAGTTAAATTGGTAATATCTAATTCGGTCAATTGCAGATAGTCATGTTTTACTTTTACTTCACAATATACTCTACCATCTTTGAAAATGCCGGCCTTGTAATAATTACTCCTATCAATACTCCTACAATTGTTGTAAATGCAAATCCCTTAAGCATCCCCGCTTCAACACTCATTAATGCAATCATAACAACTATTATCGTTCCCGCACTTACAAATATTATAAAAAATGCACTTTTTATTCTTTCTACAATACTGACAACCTCTTTTTTCTTTCCCTTCTTTAATGTTTCATCAAGAATTACTATCTGATTATCTACTCCTGTTCCGACAACGATTATTATACCTGCGATAGCAAGTAAATCAAGTTCCCAGTGAATCATTGATGCAAACCCCAGTATTATTAAAACCTCGCTTAAACAGGTAAGCATTACAGGAATTATTAATATCGGATTTCTGTATCTTATAAAAAGAATTATTGAAACAACAATAATTGCTATCAGTCCTATTATTGCAGAAATACTTAGAAATTTCTCGCCCAATGACGGGTCAAATGTTTTTTCTTTCCCCCCACACTGTTCTGCACCTTCGGCAAACTGTGTTCCGCATATCGGAATAATCTTTACTGGTAAATTTCCGGAACTTAATAAAACCTGCGTTGCAATTACCTTCTTTTCGGCATCGGCTTTCGTTCCGGTATATCCTTCTATTACTGTTGTATATACTGGCCCGGGCAAAAATATATTTATTCGTGCGGAACTCTGAAGTCCAGTAAGTTCTTTTATCCACTCTCCATAAATTTTATCCTCTCTTGGCTTTCTTATTACTTTAAATCCGTTTTCGGCAATGAAATTTTCAACCTGAATCGTAATGTTGTCATTTTTGTTCTGTGCTATAATTATTGTATTAATGCCGTTGTTTTTTAATTCATCTAATTGTGCCTGTAAATCATCAAAGTCAAAATTTTCCTCCGACACATCGCTTTCATTATCTTCACTGTTATTTGTCTTTACTATCTTTATTTGTATGATGAGAATCTGTGACCTGTTTTCTATTATATAAATCCCGTTATCAAATCCATGAAAAGCAATATCTCCTCCTTCCAATGTCTGGAAACTTTGCATTGAATGAAGTTGCTTATAGGTTGTTTCGGTAAGCAGAATTGAAGTATTTTCAGGAGCATCTATGAAAGAGTCAATAGGTCTGCCCATTTTTCCTGCAATTGCCTCACCGAATCTCTTTGCACCTTCAACATTATGTCTGGCTCCAACCCGCCATTGATATCTGCCCTCACCTGCAGGCAGAACTGATACACCTTTACTTGATGTATCCAGTGTTAATTCGTCTCCCTTAATGGCCAATTTTCCATCAACTCTTTCAATATATTTTGCCTGACGCATTATTATACTTTCAATTTCATAAATCTGGTCTGGAGACGCCTTTGCCATCTTTACAACTAGAAACTGATCTCCCCAGGTAACAACCTGAATATCCCTTAATCCCATTCCATTCAGCCGCGTTTCAAGAATCGTTTTCATTGCCTGCATTTCTTCAGTGCCATTTGTGGAATGCTCAAGTTCCAGTTCAATATAGACCCCTCCGACAAAATCCGAACCGAAATTTAACGGTTTGGCGTATAAAAATACCACAGATAATATTATTGCAGTAATCAAAAACAATATTTTCCAGTCCTTTATTATCCTCATAAAAAATTTCTTTTCCATTTTTATTCGTGAAATAATGAAAATTTAAATAATTTTTTTCTTTTTACATTTGTTGTTTTTCTTTCAACATACCATTTTAATATTCCCGTATTCATTAACCATGTAGAAAATATGTCCATAAAAAGCCCGCACAGAATTACCATTGAAAGTTCGCTGATTACCTCAATTTTCGGCGTTGTCAGATTTGAAACAACTAACATTGTCAGGACGGCCCCGATTGCTGTAAATGTCATAGTCAGTCCGGTTTTTATTGTTTCATCTACTGTTTCATTAACACTTGTTTTTCGGTTTAATATACGGGTTGTTAGTAATATGTCCGTATCAACAGAGTATCCCAATAGCATAACTAATGCGAGTAAGGTTGGTAAATTTAATTCTATTCCAAAGATGGACATACAGCCCGCTGCAAATATTACATCCACAAATGCCGCTACAAGAATTGCCACGGTCGGAATTAACATACGGTAAGCAACAAATATAACCAACGCAATTAAAATAACTGCAAAAATAAACGCCCATATCATTTCATCCTTCAACTGCGCACCAAGTACGGGACTTACACCGCCGACATTCGCATTTGCCTGCTCAAAAGAATAACTACCTTTGTTAATGTCAAAATTTATATCATACCCGGGATCAGACAGTATTTTTTTCATTTCTATTTCACTCATCTGTCGTCTTTCTATTATGAGGTTTGTGCTGTAGTCATTAGTTGTTATTTTTATTTCCTCTTTGAATCTGTTTTTTAATTTTTCTTCGGCATCACGAGAAATTTTATAATTTAAATTTATGGAGAATATGCTATTCGTGTTGAGTTTTCTTGTAAATCCCGCATATTTTTCTGCAAGTGAAAGAAAATCAGCGTTGGAAATTTCAGATGTTGTTGTTATCTTAACAGTATTTCCGTCATTCACAATTTTTAAATTTTGCAGATTACTATTAGCCAGTCCATTCTTTAAGTCATTTATCTGACTGTCGGATAATTTTTCATAAATTTCAAGCGACATACCTCCGCTAAAATCAAAACTCATATTAAATCCATTAATTGATATTATCGCAAGCATAACAATTGCTATGACGAGCGGAATTGCCATCAATATCTTGTAGGGTATCTTTGCCGTTAGTTTTGAATACATTTTCGGATATTATTAAATTTAAATGTTGTCGGATTATATAAAGTTATGTAATAAATATGTAATAAAGTATTGTTAATGTTAATGTTAATATTAATTTTAGAATTTTAATTAGAAGTTCATTATTAAATTTAAAAAGTCAGAAACAGCCAAAAAGCAAAAGGTAAAAATTTAACAATATCAAAATGGCAATCATCATTCGTAATCCAATTGTTGTTGTGGTTGGGCATGTTGACCACGGAAAAACAACTTTGCTTGATGCAATCAGGCGGAGCCGGCTCATAGTTACCCAAAAGGAGGCAGGAGGAATTACGCAGCATATCGGGGCAACCAACATAACCCTGGAGCACATCTCAAATTTATGCGAAAATAATCCAGCATATCAAAATTTTATAAAAAATTTAAAGGTTCGTGGATTGTTGTTTATTGATACGCCAGGACACGAAGCATTTATGGCATTGCGAAAAAGAGGAAGCAGTATTGCCGATCTCGCAATCGTCGTAATAGATATAAATAAAGGTGTTGAGCCGCAAACAAAAGAAAGCATAAAAATTTTAAAGGAATTTAAAGTTCCGTTTGTTATAGCTTCAAACAAAGTTGATGCTATCATGGGCTGGGACACCAACGAAAAATTTGATAACCAGCAGCCCGATACGAACGAGCAATTTTACACTAAATTTTACAACATTATCGGCCAGTTAAATTCAATGAACATAAACGCAGACATATTTACAAATTTTAAAAAGCCGGATGATTACAAAGAGTCCTTTGCAATAGTTCCAATTGCAGCAATTGCCGATTACGGAATTAAGGATTTGTTGCTGGTTCTGATGGGCATAGCAAATAAATTTCTGCTCAATAAACTTGGAACAGATTCGGACACGCCCGGAGAGGGAATGATACTGGAAGCCAGGGATGTTACAGGCATTGGAAAAACCATAGATGTGATTATGTATAACGGAAAAATTTCAAAGGGCGATACAATTGTTATAGGTGGGATGGAACCAATTGTAACAAAGGTCAAAAATTTACTCCTTTCTCCTGAAAGTGAAGAAATGCGGCTCGCAAAAAAATTTAATACGACGGATGAAGCAATTGCCGCCTGCGGAATTAAAATTTATGCTGAAAATTTAAAGGATGCGGAAGGGGGAATGCCAATATATGTCTGTAAGGCCCAAACAATAGACGAAACAAAGGCAAAAGCAAAAACGGAGACAGGGGAAATTTCAACATCACAAAACGGAGTTATAATAAGAACAGACACGCTTGGAGCAGTTGAGGCGTTTGCTTATCTTTTAGACAAAGAAGGAATTCCGATAAGTAATGCCCGTGCAGGAAGAGTAACAAAAGAAGATGTAATCATGGCATCATCAATTGCAGAAACAGATAAAAAGTTAGGGGTAATATTTGTATTTAATATATCTCTTGCCAGTGATGTGGAAAATTTAATATATGAGAAAAAGCTCAAAATTTTTAAGGGCGATGTGATATACCGGCTTATAGAAGAATATAAAGAGTGGAGCAGAAATATCAAAAAAGAAGTTCCTAACATAGCAAAAATGCATGTATTAAGTAACTATATTTTCAGGGCAAAAAACCCGGCTGTTGTCGGAGTGAGAGTGCTGGCAGGTGAAATTAAGACAGGGATGCGACTGATGAATATGGAGGGCGAACTGGTTGGAAGTATAATGGGAATTGAGGCAAAGAAAGGAGAAAAAGTGCCCTCTGCAAAGACGGGGGAAGAAGTTCCTGTTTCGATAGATAAAGGAGAGATTGGCAAAAATATTGACAAAGACGGAATACTTTATTCATTTCTTACTTTTGAAGAAACATCCAAAGAGGGATTAGAAAATTTATTGGATAAAGAAGAAGCTGATGTCCTGGAAGAAATAAAACAGATAAAGAGGGAAACGGTTACAAAAAAGACAACACATGTCAAATAGAGTATTTATCTCACAGCATTATAAGCCTGCACCGTGAACAGCGTTAGCAGAATATTGTAATAATTTTGATGCGGATTCCTGTGTTGGCCACGAACCCAGTCCGCATGTGGGACCTGCATATTTGATGCGTTCTCCATAAATTTTGTACGCTTTATTCAGTCGATTGCTAATTACTTTTTGTGTTTCAACCTCAAAAATTTTATCATAATTTTTTGTTGCCCATAAGTCAATATTGTCCGCCTTTTTATAATCCTCAACGATATCAAAAACATTGCTTTTCGCTATTCCTGCACGCATAAATTTATCATATCTTTCCAAATCCTTCTTTTGAAGAGAATATCTGTCCTTTAAATTTTCAACATCGGCGTCAATAACATCAATATACGACTTGAGAACCGTATCAACCTTATTTACCGAATGCAGATGTATTTCCGTATCAATATTGTTTCGCTTTGCTGTCTCAATTGCTATATTCCAGCCATTGATTAAGTCATCATCGCTTGCGATCATATTTGAATTTAATCCTACACTTGGCTCATCAATCGCTATAACCGTTGTCTTTATAAATTTTTTATCAATAATTGCATTCTTTACAAATTTTCCCACACTTTTTGCGAAATTGGCAAGTATTTCGCCGTCAATCTGAAATCCGATTTTGTTAAGATACAAATCCACAGGACCAGTAATGCACACTCTTAAATTTATACATTCAATTCCAAAATTTTCTAATTTTTCCCTGAATTTATCGTTACTTAATACAAGCAATTCGGGAATAATTGCATACTCGTCTTTTATAACAAACGGCTCATCTGACTGAAATTGAGCCATTAAATTGTAAAAAGAAGCTATCATATCTCTGAATTGCGGGTAAGTTGGAACATCCACATTTACAAATACCTTTTTAAGCATTGCATCCTGAACGACATCGGAAAATTTTTTATATTGTTCATCTTTCTCTGAAATTTCTTTGCAGGATATTTTTTCCGCAATGAGTGAAATTTCGTTTCTGCTTATTCCGTTTGGCAGAGGAAAACTGCCTATATCATCCGAAAGTATGGACATTTTAAACTATTTTTGTATTTGTTTAGCTAATTGAATTTTTATATAGTCATATTTGGTTTTGTATTCGTTTTTTCATATTTTTGACACTTAATTTTTTAAGCACCTAAACAAATACCTATTTTCTATTGTATTATAATGTGTATTTGAATTTGGTTTATGTGCTTGTCTTATATATTTTTAAAATTTCTTTTGTTAGAGAATATTATATGAAATCTTTTGTTGTGATGATTTTTGGCAGGTTCTCAAAGTGCTTATCATCATTCCACAAATAACATTCAAATTTTAGAGAGAGTGCCAAAATATCAACATCTTTTTTATCAATTTTACTTATTAATTTATCGTCCTCTTCAATTTTGCCAGAATAATCCTCTTTTTCGTAAATCTTTACGGGCAGTAAAGAAAGAGCAAACCAGATTTTGTTTATGTTAACACCTGATTTTTTAGCAACCTATGACAAATATTTTTTCACTTCATTAATTGTAAAGTTCGTTGTTATAAAATTTCAAAGTCAAACCTTGAATCAAATAATATGATTCTTGTAATCCCTCCAATCAGAGCGGCGATAATTATGTTTGCATCAACACATATTTTTATTTTCATCCCCTCGTCTTTTCAAAGTTCTCTAAAATTTCATCCTTTTTATTCCTTTTTTCTTTAAGCCAGCAGATACATCATCACTTAATTCAAAGAAAAATTGCTTTTTCAATTCCAAAATTTTATCTCTCATGACGACCTCAATAAAATCCCCTTTGCTTTCAAATCCAAATTTCTTAATCATCTCATTAAGCATCTCTTCCAAATCAACCGGAATATGTATTGTTACGGTTTCTATTTTCGTAAATTTTGATTATGATATCGTTTTTTAAAATTAAACCTAATTAAAATTATAACTTAAAATAAGAATATTTTATAATGCCCTTATTTTTATTGTTATTTTGCCACTTTCTTTTTATATCTATGCTGTACTATTACAAGCGTTGATAACAAAACAATAATAATTATCGCAGTATATAGCCATGTGTAATCATATACCTTTTTAATTGTAAATTTAAATTTATCCGTTGAATTTGTCGGAACATGCCTATTATTAACATAAAATTTCCCCCTATATTGTTCGGGCAAAATGATTTCACAATTTTTTTCACTGATATTATTAATTTCTACTTTTCCGTATGTAATATTCTTCAGATAAATTTCTTCATTGCCCACATTATTACATCTTATTTTAATTTCATTTATTTGTTTTGAAGGACTTATCGTTAACAAATTTTTTGAAACAGATAAATAGACATCAATATCCGTCTTTTCAACAAAAATAGTTACAACCGCATCATTATAGCCCTTTATTTTGACATAAATTTCATACTTTCCTGTTTCATTTAAAAATATCTTTGACTGGGCATAACGTGGATAGATTGAAAAATTTCCCTTTTCTGTTTTAACAAAAATTTCGTTCGTGATAATCTGGACATCTTTATAAGCGTAAAATGTGATGAGCGTTAAATTTGAAAATACGACATAATGATTCTCAAAGATATAATTTTTACTTAATTTGACATTTAATGTCTTCATTGACTCAACATCTTTGCAAAATTTATTATAATTTTCCTTCTCAACGCAAAAATCATACTTATCAGGTGGAATTTTAAATATGAGCTCGCCGTCTATATCTGTCTTTTCCCTTTGTCTTATTTCTTTTGTTGTTTTGTTTTCCGTAGTCACATATTCAATTGTAACAACCGCACCGCTTATTCCTTCTTTTGTAAGAGCATCCGATACCTTTATCCTTACTTTTTCTTTTTCTTCTTCGGCAGTTATATTTACATCAAAATTTCTTCGGACTGCAATAACCTTTTTTGCGGGCTTAAAATTTTCCTTTTCTGCAAAAATTTCATAAATTCCTTCTTCATTCAGGGCGATTATTTCTGTTTCATTAATTGTTGTATTGATGATTGTTTTATTGATTTTGTCATCAGACCTTATTAGTATTATTATTACAGATACATTTTCAAGATGCGAATTATTTGCTCCAACTGTAATTACTGCAAAGTCGCCAACACTAAAATTTTCCTGTTCATTTTTATCCTTCTTTATTATAATTTCTATTTTCTGTTGCTCTTTTACCATAATTTCTTTTTTTGCTGGCCATGTTGATGCGGTTTCGGGAACGCTCAACATAAATGTTTTATTTGCGAAAAATTTAAAAATTCCGTTTCCATCTGTTCTTCCGCATGCAATTCCATCACAGAACAGGGAAACACCACTTACAGGATTTCCTTTTTGATTTGTGATTAAAATTTTTGTCTCCTTTCCTTCTATAATTTCTCCCCCTTTGACATCTTTAAATGTTATGAGCGTATTGTATTTTGTTCCGAATTTTTCAGATGTATTGCACGACTTTCTTTCAACAACGAGCACAAATTTCCCTATATCCAGGAGTTCAAAGGAAAATTTTCCGTTAACAGCATTTCCGCGATAAATTTCTTTTGCCGAGGCATCGTCGCTTAAAATTTTGAATGTTGTATTTAAGTTTGGAAAAATTTTTCCGCTGACCACCAATTTAATTCGTCAAAATTTATCACAACCGCACTGAAATTTTTTGTCAGGGTAGTTTGCTTATTCACATTATTTTTTACATTCAGGATTGCTGATACCTCACACTCACAGAAATCATAATAATTTACAGATTCCTTTGTTTCATTCGGAGAAATTTCAAAATTTTTAATAAATGTGTCATTAAATTGAACACACTTTAAATTTATCTTCAGCAGTCCTGTTGTTAAATTATTGCCGTAATTTTTCAGGGGGATGTCAAAAAATTTACCTTCGGCATCTACATCATAAGTTATGTTTT
>MTER01000012.1 GCA_002083985.1 Candidatus Altarchaeales archaeon A3 | reverse complement strand
AAAATAGACATGTTGCAAAATAACTTTTTTACCTTTAAATTTTATTAGTTTTCACTCTTAAAATTTTTAATTTGCAACAACTCTAATAATGGCCAAGGTAATTTAAATAAGTAATAAAGTTAAGTTATAATCCTTAATTTGCAACAACTCTAATATAAATTTTATAATTTGGTATGTTGTCAAATTTTAATCCGCAACTTTGCACAATTTAAGTAATCAGTAAAATATTTCTGTGTGATTTGTTCTTAATAATTAATTTTTCAAGGCTGTAAATATTTAATTTCAATTACTTAATTAAGTAATAAGTAATAAAATTTAAAATGACGAGGTAATTTTAAAATTTCATAAATTTTAAAAGATTGAAAACTCATAGTTTTCAATAAAATTCAATTAGCTAAACAAATACATAAAAAACATTTCCAAAAAACACAACTTAAAAATGCCACAAAAAACACTTCCCTTTACAAAATCACAAATAGAAGAAATTATTGAAAAATATCCGACACCATTTCATATATATGATGAAAAAGGGATAACAGAAACTGCTAAAAAATTAAACATTGCATTTTCATGGGTATCTGAACCCGGGTTTAAGAATTATTTTGCGGTAAAAGCATGTCCGAATCCACATATTCTAAAACTATTAAAGCAAGAGGACTTTGGCACGGACTGCAGTTCCCTGCCGGAACTAATTATGTCAGAAAAGGCAGATATCATTGGAGAGAACATTATGTTTTCATCAAATGACACTCCCTTTGAAGAATTCCAGAAAGCCATGGAACTTGGAGCAATAATTAATCTGGATGATATTGCCCACATACCTTATTTAGAAAAACATGCAGGAATTCCTGAGATTATATGTTTTCGCTATAATCCGGGCCCATTACGGCAAGGAAATGAGATAATTGGCAATCCGGTAGAATCAAAATATGGTCTTACAACAGAGCAAATTTTTGAAGCTTACAAAATAATGAAGGATAAAGGTATTAAGAGATTCGGATTGCATACGATGATTGTTTCAAATATGTGTGATCCTCATTATCTGATAGAGACCTCAAAAATGTTATTTGACCTGGTTGTTGATATATCAAAAAAATTAAATATAAATTTTGAATTCGTAAATTTGGGAGGTGGTTTGGGCATACCTTACAGACCGGACGATAATGCGGTAGACATAAATTTTGTTTCAAGTGGCATAAAACATGCATATGAAGAAAAAATAGTACCAAATAAACTTGATCCTTTAAGAGTGGTTATGGAATCTGGAAGAGCAATCACAGGGCCTCATGGATTTCTAATTTCAAAAGTAAGACATGTAACCAAAAAATACAGAGATTATGTTGGGCTTGATGCGTGTATGGCAAATCTTATGAGGCCTGCATTATATGGTGCTTATCACCACATTACTGTTTTAGGAAAGGAAGACCTGCCAAAAGATCATGTTTATGATGTTACAGGCAGTCTTTGTGAGAATAATGATAAATTTGCAATTCAGCGACAATTACCAAAAATTGAACCAGGGGATATTTTAGTGATTCACGATACAGGTGCTCATGGTCATGCAATGGGTTTCCAATATAATGGCAAACTTCGATCAGCCGAACTATTGCTTCGTCCTGATGGAGATGTAAAGCAGATTAGAAGAGCAGAGACCGTTGAAGATTACTTTGCCACATTGGATTTTTCTGGTTTGTGACTGGATATATTACTTATCAATATATTAAACCGTTCAACAATTCAGTTTTTAATATTTTGCCAAAATAAAATCTATAGGAGTTATACCAATCCTTCGCGACAAGGGGACTACTTCGGAGAAGATGTTATTGGAATTAGTAAAAATATAGTAGCATCGACAAATACGGTTAGAAGATTTCTCGAAAAAGAGAAATATACCTACATTTCTAAAAGGGGTGCAGGATTAACAAGTTTAGAATTAGAGAAAATTGAGAAAATACTTCTGAAAAATCCACTTTATAAACCAAATTATCTTCTTCAAGATTTAGAAAATCAGATTAAAAAACAAACATTTTATGTATCCTCTCAAAATTTTATGGTAAAACATAAAAATTTAACATTTTTCACTGAAAAGTAAAGCCACAAAACTCAATTTACCATATTTTATTGAGGGGATACAAATTGCTCTTATAAAACATATGAATAAGACATGATTAAATATTTCTGATTATAACGGATTGCTGTGCTGATTTCTACAACCGTTTAAAGACGAGGCAATCAATTGACTTTGTAACCAATTCACATATGGCACATTCTATGTTTGTTATTATGCTTTTTTATTGCCTTTGGTAGCCATTTTGCACAAGTGTGTTTTTTCAGGACAATTAACTTATTTGGAATATCTTTTTATACCCCAATCATAATTTTATGAACACTTTATATTAGTACAGCAATCCGTTACAAAGAGAAAATTTTTAATTTGCAACAACTATAATAAATCCACAAAAGTTCCATATTTCATCACATTATTTCTGAATTTTTGATATAATCTTATAGGAATTTTCAAAAATTTTAGGATAAAATGATGACTGCAAAGATCATATTTTCAAATGGGAAACTTTTGATTAAATTTTAGCAATTACCTAATTAAGTTAGAAAAATTAATTAAATATATACAAAATTTAGAATTAAAATCAGAGTTAGAATTTAAAACCAAAATTTAAACCAAAAATAAATAAAACCAAAATGAAAAATACCTGTATATTTTTTGCAGGAATTGCTACAATTATAATAATTGCGATTGCAGGGATGATTGGAATGGCTTATGGAGGACAGATAAAACAAATGCAGACAGATGATGTTCAGCTTTTAATACTGCCTGAAAACCAGACAAAATTTGTAGATGAAACAGCAGAATACAAGGTCTGTCTGAAGATTGCTCAGACCAACTTTATAATAGAGTGTAGGTATGATGACGGAATGCCGTTTAGAAATAACAAGTTGGAAGAGTATGAAAAAAATAAAACTTATGATGTGAGGTCTTTCGGAGAGGCAGCAACTAAAAATTACCCTCATAATTTATATTGTTTTTATACAGATAGTGCCGGTCAAACATACTTATGGAATATAACAAAGTCCGCAAGTGTCCGATTTGCAGGATATCCGCTCAATTTTTCCGCTGAAATTTCAAATGAAACATATATTGAATGTGAAAAACCTGAAGGTATTGTAACTGGAAAATTAACAAATAACGGAAGAGAAGGTCTTTCGTGCCACTATACAAAAATTTATGCAAATAAAGAGAGTTATGAATCAAAAGAAACATTTTCAATTCCGTCGCCGATACAACCTCATAAATCATCTGAATTTTATATTGATGTAAATTTAAATGATATCCCGAAACAAATAAATATAACCTGCTGGAATGCACACAATGAAAACATAAACGCTATTGTAAGCGTTCCTTTAAATGCCAACTTAACCACACAGAAAAAAATAGAGGAGTGTGAAAGCGCGCTTAAAATTTTAAAAGCTATTGCGAGCAGGGAAAAAATAGATTATGACTTCAGTGATGTTGAAACAAAACTTTCTTATGCAAGAAAATATGAAACAAGTAAAGGATGCATAGCGGCAGAACGATATGCAAATGACTGTGTTATTATGCTAAAAGATATAAACAAGGCCATAACAAAAAAGAAAGAAGAAATGGAAAAAGAGAATACAATAATACAAACTACAGAAAATTTAAAGGCAAATGCGTCTGCCTGTATTGACAGATTACGGTCTGAAATTTTAAATTTAAGTTCGCTACCTTACGGAAATAAAACTGCTGTATTTGCTGAGTCCGCTTATGATATGCTGAAAACCGCGGAGAAAAATTTTATTGATGAAAAATATAAAGAGTCCCTACTTTCATGTCAGACCGGAGAAGAAGATGTAACTATGTCATTAACAGCGTATGAAGGAGAGGCAAAAGAAAAGAAAGCGACTGAAGAGAATGAAGCAAAAATTGTTGCTGAAAAAAAGGCAAAGGAAAATTTAACAGAAACAAAACAGGAACAACCACAACAACCGGATTATACTCAAATCGCTATTATTGGCATTATAATTTTAATTATGATTGTTTTCGGATTGTTGTATGTATTGTACAGAAAATATAAAAAAGAGACAGAAACAAAAGAAAAGAGCAAACATCAGAAATCATTAGGGGTGTGATAAAAAGTGATGTTTTTACTATTATTGCGCATATAAAATTTTAATTAATATAAAATGAATAAGCAATTAAAAGGAAAGTGTTTTTTTTGCAGGGAAATTTTTGGAAAGAATGCCCTGAAAGGGCATATTGAAAAATGTGAAAAAAGAAATGAATATATTGAAAAATCCGAAGGTAAAAGTACGAAAAACAGGGAAGAAATTTATACTGTGCAGATGAAGGCGGGAGCATACTTTATGCTCATAGAAATTTCAGGAAATAAGAAGGTTAAGGACTTAGATGATTTTATCAGGGGAATCTGGGTTGAGTGCTGCGGACATTTAAGCGCTTTTCACATTGATGACGCTGAATATATTTCATCGCCGTATGAAAGAGAGGACAAATCAATGGATGTAAAAATCGCAGATGTTCTTGATGCAGGAACAAAATTTTCTTATGAATATGACTTTGGAACGACAACTGAAATTGATTTGGAAATAATTTCTGTCAGAGAAGGGAACATTAATAATGGCTTATTAATTCTTGCGAGAAATTTACCTCCGGAAATAAAGTGTTCTGTTTGCGGAAAAGATGCCACTGATGTGTGCAGCATGTGTATAGAAGAGGAGGGTCCTGAAAATGCGTTTTTTTGTAAGAAGCATGGAAAAGAACATGAATGCGGAGAGGATATGCTTTTGCCGGTAACAAATTCTCCGAGAATGGGTGTGTGTGGATATACTGGAGATAAGGATGATTTTTATGAAAAGAAATTCTCACCAAAAATTTAAATTGAAATTGGATAAAGGACGTGTCGTTCTATACAGAGTTTTGAATTGAAATAAGGATTTGATTTGTGGTGATAGCGAAAAATTTTTATTTTTTCATAAAAATACAATTCTTATCCTAATTCTTATTTTATTTTAACATTAAAATGGATTTACAAAAAAAATTTGGCAAATACGGCGGACAGTTTGCACCTGAAATTTTAATGAGCGCACTTGAGGAATTGGAGAAAAAATATAATGAAATTTATCCTGCAACCGACTTTCAAAACGAAGTCAGTTATTATCTGAAAAATTTTGCAGGCAGACCTACGGCACTGACTTATACGGAAAATTTATCCAAAAAATTAGGCTGTAAAATTTATCTGAAGCGGGAGGATCTGGCACATGGCGGGGCACATAAAATAAACAACACTTTGGGACAGGCATTACTGGCAAAGCGAATGGGAAAAAAGCGGATTATTGCAGAAACAGGGGCGGGACAGCATGGCGTAGCAACGGCAATTGCAGGCGCATTGTTAAATTTAAAGGTGAAAGTTTATATGGGTGAAGAAGATGTTGAAAGGCAAAAACTGAATGTATTCAGAATGGAATTAATGAAAGCGGAAGTAATTCCTGTCAAATCCGGCTCAAGAACACTGAAAGATGCGATTAACGAGGCATTCAGGGACTGGGTTGCAAATGTTAAAGATACTTATTATCTGATAGGCAGTGTTGTGGGCCCGTATCCTTATCCGATTATCGTGAGAAATTTTCAGAAAATAATCGGCGAAGAAACAAAAAGGCAAATTCTGGATTTTGAAGGAAAACTTCCAGATGCGATAATTGCATGTGTTGGTGGGGGAAGCAATGCAATGGGAATATTTTATGATTTTGTTGACAATAACGATGTAATGCTTTATGGTGTTGAAGCAGGTGGAGAAGGAATTGATAGCGGAAAGCATGGTGCCTCGCTTTATGCAGGAACAGACGGCGTATTTCATGGAATGATGACAAAGGTTTTGCAGGACAGATACGGACAAATACAAATTTCTCACAGCATTTCGGCAGGACTTGATTATCCCGGTGTAGGTCCGGAACTTGCATATTTATATAAAAAAGGACGACTGAATATAGGATCTGCGACAGATAATGAAGCATTAGAGGCGTTTAAAATTTTATCAGAAACAGAAGGAATTATTCCTGCACTTGAATCATCACATGCAATTGCCTTTCTGATAAAAAACAGGGAGAAATTTAAAGATAAAACAGTTGTTGTAAATTTATCAGGAAGAGGTGACAAGGATGTGAATACAGTGGCAAAGATGATGGGGAAGGAAATTTAAGAAATTAACATAGAGAAACAAAGAAAAGAATGAAAAAGAAAACTAAAGATAAACTGGAAAGGAAATGGCAGAATTTACCATTGCATCACATAGACGCATGTGTTGTAATGGAGGCATTTATGGAAGATAAAGAATGAGTGATTTCGCTTTCTTTTAATTATGTAAAAATTTATGTAACTTCTCAATAACTTGTAGGAAAATGATAAAATATATAATTTGTTTTGCGTTTTTCGTATTTGTTTTTTATAAAAAGAGCAGTTACAAAATTTATTTACCCCAACTTATTGAGAAGTTACAATTTATAATCTTTTAATCATAATTTACAAAATCATAATTTATTTATTTATTTACAATTCATTAACAATTCAGGCAATACATTAAATACATTAATTATAAAATGAGTTTATATCTTATCATAGGTGGCGGAGAAACAGAAATAGAACTTGCGAAATTACTATTGAGCGAAGGGCACGATGTAGTCGTTGTTGAAAAAGAAAAAGCACTTGCAGAAAAAGCTGGAGGAATATTGGAGTGTCTGGTGATATACGGAGATGCAGCAAATTTAGAAACATTAAAGGATGCAAAAATTGAAAAAGCGAGAGGGATAGCAATTTTGACAAATGATGATAATACAAATCTTATGATAACGCAGTTTGCAAAGAAATTAAATGTCAAATCAATAGTTGTCAGAGTGAATGATGCTACAAAAAAGGACTTTTTCAGTCCGCTCGGACTTACGGCCGTTGTATCCCCTTCTTCTGTTATCGCGGGAACCGTAAGAAATTCACTTATTGAAGGAAGTGAAAAAACACTAATGATACTTAGTAATGGAAAAGCAGAATTGATGGAGATACCTCTTCCTGATGGATTATCAGGAAAAATGATTATTGATTCAGGAATGCCTGAAGATACGAGGGTTGTTTGTATTTACAGAAAAGGAGAGGTTGTTATAGCCCGCGGAAATAAAGTACTGGAAAAAGGAGATGTGCTTGTAGTAGTTGCGAAGAATAGTGCTGTTAAGGAACTTTTGAATAAGCTGGTAATAGTAGGGATTAAAGATGTGTAAAAGGAAAAAGTGTCAAAGTAAGTGGTGCAAGGTGTTTATGTAATTTGCGAAGCAATAAAATTTAAAATAAATCATTTTACTTACACTCATTTTTCAAACGATTTCGTTTGAAAAATCCACAAACGAAAGTGAGCGGACTTCGTCCGTGTATTTCAAAAACTTCATTTTTGAAATAGTTCTGATATTTTAAAATTTATGAAATTTTTAAATGAAAATAATTTTTCCATCCGAATTTAAAGAAAGATATTCTGAATTGCTTGGTGACGAGAATAAAATTTTCCTGGATTACTGCGCAATGCCGTTAAAGAAATGTATACGGCTCAACACCTTAAAAGTGAAAGATGTGTCTAAATTTGTTGAAAATCTGAATGAAAGATATAAGTTAGAGAATGTTCCTTTTTGCGATTATGCCTACTTTATTGATAATCTCAATCCTGGAAAAATGCCCGAATATTTTTTCGGGGAAATTTATATTCAGGAAGCAGCGAGTTTAATTCCTCCGCTCGCTATGAATTTAAATCCGGAGAGAGATGAGTTCGTATTTGATGCCTGTGCGGCTCCAGGAAGCAAAACAACACAAATAGCACAACTTATGAATAATAAGGGATGTATTGTTGCAAATGATGCTTCTGATGAGCGAATAAAGGCATTGTTTTTTAATCTGGAGTCATACGGGGTTTTGAATGTGGTTGTTACCGGAATGGATCTTGAAAGAATGAGAACAGACGAAAGCATAAGCAAGAGATTTGATAAAATTTTAGTGGATGCACCCTGCTCCTGCGAAGGAACTGTAAGAAAGGACCGGAAGGTCTTGTCCCGGTGGGGAGTAAATTTAATAAATTTTTTATCCGTTCAGCAAAAGAAAATAATAAGGAATGCTATAAACATGTTGAAGAAGGATGGAATTTTGATATATTCAACCTGCACGCTCGCACCCGAAGAAAACGAAGGTGTTATTGATTATGCGATAAGAAATTTTGATGTTGAAATTGAAAGAGTTGATATAAAAAATTTAAAAACACGGGAAGGAATTACTGAATGGAACGGAAATGATTTTGGCAGAGATATGAAAAAATGTATAAGAATATATCCGCAGGATAATGATACTGAGGGATTTTTTGTTGCGAAACTGAGAAAAATTTAGCAAAATTTAAGTAACTTCTCAATAAGTTGTGGTAAATTTAGTTTGTAAACTGGAAAGGTCGAGGGCATCGCTGACACTTTTTAGGGCGAGGGCATCGCTGACACTTTTACAAATTTTTGATTCTGTAATCTATTTTCTTTATTTGTTTGAATTCATTAGCATCTTTTGTTTTATGAAAAACTATCAAAGAATGTACAATCACATCAACCGTAACCCATATCCTTTCACCCACATAGCTTTCACCAATATTAATTTCTTCA
>MTER01000011.1 GCA_002083985.1 Candidatus Altarchaeales archaeon A3 | reverse complement strand
GAGGAAACATTATATCATTATAACGATTCCCTGTGCATGCAGATGGCATCTCTCTTGTGGGAACGCGATCTTATAATGCTTTACAGAAATATGGTTGTTACTTATAAAAAAATCCATAAGAATGAAGAGGTGAAGGAATGCAGAAGAAAGGTGATTGAAATTTTAACTTAAATTTAAATAATAATTAAAAATAATAATTAATTAATAAAAATAAATTTAAAATAATTTCACTTCGTTCAAATATTTCAGAATAAATTCTGAAATAACATCACTTCATTGGGATATTTAAAATTTTTAACAAAATTTAAAATGACAGAAAAAGTAGAAATTTCAATCAAAGGCGGAGAAGAATTAGAAAGGACGGGAAAATTTATAAAACCAAATGTAACGGACTTAAGAAACTGGGATGCAAATTTACTCGGCAGATTTAAACCAAAGTATTATGCATTTATTCAGCAGTGTCAATATTGTGCTTTTGGTCCGTGCGATTTGTCAAAAAACAGAAAAGGGGCGTGTGGAATGCGGCTAAATCCACAAATGGCAAGAGAGGCGTTAGTTATGGTAATTGCTGGTGCTTCTTCATACATTGCGAGATCCTGCGAACTAAATGATACAATAATTAAGGAACACACTTATGTCTCAGAGTTAAATTTAGAAGACAAAAATTTTACGGGATTTATAAACCTTTTGTGCGGATATGAACCGAAAACAGCAGGTAATTTAAAGAAGGCGTTAAGATATGCGAATGAGCAGATTGTTCACTTAATTTCGGCAACACATATGGGGCAGGAAGCGAGTGATTTTGACTTCAACAGCAAAATTTTTCATGCGGGAATGCTGTCTCTTCTTGGAATGGAAATTTATGAAATTTTAAGGAAATTTTCAAATAATAATAATAATAATAAAGGCAATAAAATAAACAAATTTGAGATCGGATTCGGTGCGATTGATAAAAGCAAAGGAATTGTTTTAATTATCGGAGATTATGTTCCTAATATAGATAAGAGCATTAATTCAAAGACAAATTTTGAAACCATATATCTCGGTCCGGATGCTTTTGATTTTAGTAATACAACTATTGGAGGAAATTTCACCTCTGAACTAATCTATGAAAAAATTAATCTCGCAGATGTTATTGTGATTGGAACAGGAAATGTCAGGACAGATGTAATTGAAAATGTGAAGAAATTTGGCATCCCTATAATTGCTGTTTCAGACAGGAATATGGCAGGTCTTGCGGATTTGAGCGGTCTAATGGCAGGTGAAATTTTTAAAAGGTTAATGAGCAGGGAAATTTCGGGATGTTATATAAAAGACAGTGAAAAACTGGCAGATGTTATTGGAATGATTGCAACCGTGAATGAGAAAGGGAGAAATTTAAAAAATTCTGATATAGAGAACACAGATGCCGGATTAATAAAAACAACAGGTGAATGTATTAACTGCGGATTATGTAAAAAGGCATGCCCTATTAATACTGATACTCATTTATTAATTCAAAGTATAAACCAAATGTTCAATTTGCATTTGCACAGTGAAGAACAAAACAAAGATAATGCTGAAAATAAAGCAGATGAAAATATCCTCAAAAGTAAAGACAGGATAATAAATTTATTAAAACAAAAGGAATATACTACAACTGTCCTGTCAAAAGAGATTGGCTGTTCAAGGCAGTATATTTATAAGGTTTTAGAAAAAATTTCAAAGGAAAAAGGTTTGGAATTAAGCAAAAGAAATGTTGGGAAGGAGATATATTACGCTTTAATTAAAGGGCTAAACGAATATTACAAAATAACCGGGCAGGTAAAGGAATGTATCGGATGCAAAATTTGCAGCGGAAACTGTCCGAATAATATTCAAATTGCTGGTATAGTAATAGGAATAAAAGAAGGAAAAGAAATAAAAGCAAAAGAAATCGCCATCTTAAAGAAATGTGCAATGTGCGGATTATGTCAGGAGAAATGCCCTAAAAAGATAAATATCAAAGAAGTTGTCAGGGTTGAAAGAGAAAGAAGAAATATAATTGAGGATACTAAATTTTTAACAAAAGAGGAAATTTTGAATGCTCTTGGAAAATGTATATTCTGCGGAAGATGTGAATCATGGTGTCCCAGACAAATTCCCATCGCATCAGTATTTGCCGAAATATATAAGGAAAAATTTATGAATAAAAAGGCATCACTTACGCTTTCTCATGATATATTCGTTTCCGAAGATGCGCAGGTTCTTTTGGTTTTAGGCGATGCAAATTTTCCGAACGGAACACAGGAATTAGCAGAAATTTTAGGGGAATTTTTAAACAGAAATTTTCTCATATTTACAGCGGGAGATGCGGCGATTTCAATTGCAGAGAGCAATTTAAAACATGAAAATTTAATAAATCTGGGCCCGGCATCTGCAGGCATTCATTTAATTGAAAAAATAATAGCAATGGCAGGTAAAGACCTGAACAAAAGTCCGGTTGGAAATTTTGACGAAATTGCAGCTCACATCGCAAATAAAGTTAGCGTTGCAGCAATATTTTGGGGAGCAACAACACAGGAAAATTTTGCAGTTGCACAGGGATTGATGCGGTTGGGGATTCCTGTAATATTCGGACAGCAGGGTATAAAATACAGAAGGGAATTGAGAGGAGATATAGTTATTGATTACAGCAGGGACGATTACAACGGAAATTATAATGAAATCCTTAAGAAAATTTCGCTAAAAAATTTTTCATTCCAGCATTTATGTATTGCTGCAAATACAAAAGAAGAAGCGATGTTATTAATTCCGAAATTAGTTTTTAGAAATTTTGACAGCGAAGATGTAAGGGCAACGAAGATAGCAAATTATATTGAAATTTTTAGAAAGTATACTGCTGATAAAACAAAAGAAATTCCGGATGATATAAAAAATTTTGTGAGAAGTGAAAAAGATATTCCCGGGGCGTATAAAAACCGCATACAAAAATAAGCAGTATAACTAAATTTTTGAGGAGTTAATGTTATAAATTAATTTGTTTTGATTTTTAATTATTAAAAAAATTGTAACTATTCAGAGGGTACAAAAATTACTAAAAACTGCAAGTTTTTAATCTTTAAAAATCTATTGTTACCTGTGAAAATTTCAAAAAATACAATTTCAAAAATGAAATTTTTGAAATACACGAACGAAGTGAGCGTAAAAAGTCAAAAAATTTACCCGTAATTTTTTGGGTGGCTGAATAGTTACTAAAAAAGAACAATAGTTAAATATAAGATTTATGAAAATGTCAAACAATACATACTCAACAGCGGCAAAAACTGTGGTTTTTTCAAAATCTTAAAGGTTTTGAAAATATACCGAAAATTTTTACGATTTCAGAAATTTAAAAAAGCTCAATCACTGAGGTTGTAAAGTATATTAATATATTTACCAAAAAAATAGCATCCTGTGCAGAATTTTTATTGAATTAGGGGAATACAAAAATAAAGAGGAATTTTATAAGGATGCTATAAGGAGATTTATAGAATTTAAAGAATAGACAACCGATGTATGGCTCATGGAATTTGAATCAGTGATTGGAGAAATTCCAAAGAGCAGGAAAACAGAAAAAGAACTTGCGAATCAGATGAAAAAAGGGTATTGTTAATTTAGTATAGATTTTTATATTTTGTGCTAATCTTAATAGTTAAAACCTTTTAAAATGGAAACCTGCCAAAAAGGTAAAAGTACTATGGAATAACAATTTATCTATACTTTTTTAACAATGCCTATTTGGCACATAATCACTAACAAATAAGAACAATTATTAAATATAAAATGCAGGAAATAAATTTAAATGTGAAACTTACAAGTGACCTGGCAGCAATAGTAAATGAACTGATCAACAGGGGGTATTTTGTATCTAAAGAAGATTTGATAAGGGCGTCAATAATTTCTTATGGGGCCCGTCTTGGAATAATATCTCCGAAAATACTGCATGAAGATGTGCTCAGGAAAATCAAAGCATCGGATAAAAAATATACGGATGATGAAATAGCAAAACAGATGGAGAATTTGTGATGCTATGGGTATGAAAATGAGTAAAATTATCTTTTTGGATTCGAGTGTATTTATCTGGGGCTACAACAAACCGGATTCCAACTCCGGAAAAATACTCCGACTCATGGATGAGGGCGAGATACAAGTCATGATATCAGAAAAAGTCATTGATGAATTAAGGCGATACTTCATAACATATTACTCAAAGGATGTATGGTCATCTGTCTTTAGACATATTACTTCGGTTGTGGAAGTCATCCCTAAGGAGAAAATTATAAAAGAATTAAAAATATGGGGCGGAAAAATTAAAGATAAAGATTTAGAACACCTGGCAACTGTTAAATATCTTGGACTAAAGTATTTGATTGCTTATGACTGGCATTTTGAAAATTTTGAAGAATACATGACTCCAAAACAGTTTATTATTGAACTGGGGCTTGAGGCAGGCGAGACCAAATATTGATTTTTTGTTCAAAAAACATAACTTTTAAAGTGATTTCAATTACAAAAGTTTCCTATTTCATAAAACAGGTGTGTTGAAATTGGTAGGTCACCAGATTACATCAATTTACCACTAAAAATCATATTATGCCTGGTAATAAATTTGTAAAAAATCCCATATTTAGCAAATTTTTTTGCACCATCTGTGAGTTATGCTATGAGATGTTTGAACGAAGTGAAATCATTTTAAACTTTTGATATAATTTTCCCATTGCAACCCATATCATTTTGTAATAAAACGATAGTTGTAGATGTTGTAATTCCAAATGGGAAACTTTTGTCAAATAATGAACTTGCTCAATATTAAGAAGCAAATCACTCATAACTATCAAAAAATTACGAATAGCATCCACTCTTTATTGAGCATATTCCAAATAATCAATAAAATAAATTAAAATGGATAACCTAACTATCTCTTTACCTTCAATGCTCTTAAAGGAAATAGAAGCATTTGCAAAACTTGGAGGATATAAAGATAAAAATGAATTTATAAAAGAAACGATAAAAACATTTTTCTCGGCAAGAAAGGACTTACGGGTAAAAGTGGCGATAGATCTATACCGAAGAGGTGAAGTTTCATTAGGAAGATGTGCTGAGATTGTCGGAGTAAGTTATGATGAAGCGATAAATTTGTTAACCAAAAAAGGAATTAAAATAAAGCGAGGCACAGAGTCAGTTGAAGAATTGAATGAGGGTGTGAATAAAATATTAAATTTTATGTCATGGAAACAAAAACATACAGGGAAATAGAGGAAAAATTAAAAAAGCATAAGCAGTTGTTAAATGAGAAATTTAAGGTTAAGAATATAGGAATTTTTGGCTCTTATGCAAGAGGGGAAGAATCTAAAGATAGTGATGTTGATGTGATGGTTGAGTTTTATGGGCCAGTCGGATGGGAATTTATTGATTTAAAGGAATTTTTGGAAGGGCTTATTAAAAAAGATATTGATTTGGTTACAATAATGGCTTTAAAGCCGCGATTAAAGGACAATATTTTAAAGGAGGTTGTTTATGTGTGAAAAATGGATAGAATAAACGATTGGCTTGCACAATTAAAAACAAAGAAACCTGAACTTAACAATATTATCGAAAACATTGAAAGTTTCATTTCAAACGATGTTTTTAATAAAGTATCCTTTGAGTATGGGATAAAATCTGGTTTAAAGAAAATAGAAGATGAAGTAAATAAATCTTTTAATTCAGAAGAAAATGTTCAAAATAAGTAAAATTACAATAGAGAATTTTAGAGGAATAAAAGATCCCTTGGTTATTGACTTTGTAAAAGGGGGAAAGTATACTTCTGCTTTGATATATGGTAGTAATGGTACCGGAAAAAGTTCAATTGTTGATGCGTGGGAATGGCTCCTGAATTTTAAAATTGAACGATTAAGTAAAGAGGGTGTTTCTGAAAGAGATTTTCCCCATAAATCATGCAACGGGAAAAATTCATATATATCTATTGAATTTAACCAACCCCCTATAAAAACTGCAAATGCTGCTTTTAATCCTTCAAAAATAACTGTACCTATAACAACCAGTGAATATAATCAATTCAAATCCTTTTGCACATATCCTAATTATCTTCGTTACTCTGATTTACAAGATTTTGTATTCAGAACAAAAACTGAAAAATACATGTACATTGCTAAGTTTTTCGGCCTTGAAAAATACACAATGTTTCAGGATAGTATACAAGATACCATCCACAAGCAAAAAGAAATATTTAAAAATCTGCAGGAAAATCTTGACAAAAATATTTCTGCAATAAATTCAATCACGGGTAAAACTACAGTTGATGAAACTACTGTAATTTCATTTATTAATACCATTACTACTAAACATAACTTTTCAAACATCTCTGAATTTAATGAATGTGAAAAAACAAAAGAATTACTATCAAAAATTGTTCATGCAAATCCGGTAACCAAAGAACTTACCGAGTGGCAGGTATTTCAGATAAAACAAAATCAATTTTATCCAGTCGCATCTGGGGAGTCAGATTGTATTGCTTTGGAAAATGCATTTACTAAAATTAAAAGTGATGAAGAAAGCATAAGACAACTTATTTTATTAGATCTTTACGAACTCAGTACTAGAATCATTCCGCAGTTAGAAGATAAAACAAAGTGTCCAGTTTGTGATGCCCCATTTAAGGGGGACTTGCTAAAGTATATGCGGGAAAAGTATTTATCTTTAAGTGAACTTAATAAGAATAAAAAGGCATTTGACACAAAACAAATAGCATTACAAAAGAGTTTTGATAATCTGACAAAAAAAATCAATGCAATTCAATTTGAAAGTAGTAGTGCTGTATTAAAGGAATTAAAAACATTTTTCGATGATGTTGATTTTGTAAATAAAAATCTTCCAACAATAAACGAAACAATAACTAAACCCCCGAAAGACATTGAAAAAATTGAAATTTCTAAAAGCCCACTTGTTCAAAAAATTGATGATTTTATTTTAAAAGAAGCTGCTTATAAGAAAATTGTTTCAGATAAAATTACATTCTTGTCTACCGATGAAAAAAGCAAGAACCTTGCACGGGACTTTAATAATATTAGTAATATTATTACAGAATATAAAAATTATTCTGTTAATAAATCTAAAGCAGATTATTTATCTGCAACAATAGATAATCTTGAAACAATCCTTTCTGAATTGACCCATTATATTCAGATTAAAATCCAGCATACTTTCACAACTATTTCAACCGATGTACGGGATTATTTCAATACTCTTGAAAGTTCTAACTTATTTCTAAAAAATCCCGAAATCAAATTGCTTCCAGGAAAAGATAAGGCGGTTGAATTAGAAATTGAATTTGTAAACGAGAAAATCACACCCGCATATAAATATCTTAGTGAAAGTCAGGTTAACAGTTTCGGGCTTGCGATATTCCTTGCAGCAGTTAAACATTTCAACAATCAGTTTAAATTTTTTATTCTTGATGATGTCATAAATAGTTTTGATTCTTTTAAAAGATCTCGGGTTTCTCAATTACTAGCCAGTAAATTCAGCGATTTTCAGGTACTGATTCTAACCCATGACCAAATATTTTTTAAGACATTGCAACATGATTTCCCCAATTGGCAGTGTTATAAATATACGGCATGGAGTTACCTAAATGGACCTATTTATAAGCTTGAAAAAAATTACTCAGAAAAAATTCAGGAATATCTTGATGATGATGACCCAATTACCGCAGGTTCTACGCTTGGCAGACATTTTGAATGGACTTTCGGTGTTGTTAATGAAACAATGCAGACACCAGTCAGGTACAAGATTGAAAATGTATATACACTTTCGGAATTTTACGAACCTCTCGTTTCTCGATTCAAAGAAATGTTAAAATTAAAAGACAACCAACACAAACTTGTTGTAGCTTTTGACCAGTTAGGACAGGGGACTATATTCAGAAATTATTGCGCTCATTGGAAGAACGAAGTTAATCAATTCACAAAGACCGAAATCGAAAGCATCTTTCATAAATGGCTTGAAATTGAACAAATGATTTTTTGTTCCAACTGCAAGTCATTTGTAAAATATGAAAAAATTGACAGTGTTGAATATGTCCGTTGTCATTGCAATGCTTTAAATTTAAAAGATAATTCATTTTACGCGCCAATAAAAAAATAAAGAAATTCCAGAAAAGTATAACGATAAAATTAAAGATGTAACTAAAATTTAATAAACAATACAATGGCAACCAAAAACAAAAATTTAATTTCAACAGAGGATATTGAAGAAGCAGAGAAGGAACTCAGAAAGGCAATACTGAAAAATCCAATTGACGCTGAAGCACATTATAATTTGGGAAATTTACTTGTGGGACAGAATGATGCTAAAAAACTCGGATATGGGATGGAAGAACTGGCAATTGCACTTGAACTCAAAGGAAATTTGTCGGAGGATAAATTAGATTATGCATTTAAGGCATTGAAAGCTCTTTATGGATTTCTATGGGGCATAAAAGATGAAGCAGGAGATAAGGGTTTGTATCCTGCGGCAAAACTTGCCGAACTATATTTAAATGTTGACGATGGCAATAACGCATTAAAATGGCTTAATGAGATGTGGAATGCCCGGGAACTTTTAGATGATTATGAAATGGCAAAGATGAATTTTAATTTTGCATGTGCTTATAAACTGACAGGCGAATTTGATAAGGGGGAACAAAAAATTTTAGAATCAAAAGAGTTATTTCAAAGACAGAAAATGACAGATAAGGTAGAACTCTGTAATGAGAGATTAAAAGAATTGAAAAAATCCAAAGCAAAAAGTAAATAAAAAATTAGTCAGAAAATGACAATCAAAACCAAAAATTTAAAAATTTTAATCGGAGAGGTTGAAGAGGAGCGGGAGTATGAAGAACCTGAAGGACTGACACCAAATCCAGATATTGCAGATTTGCGGGAATGGGATTTGAAATTGCTGAACAGATACAAACCAGAATATTACGGCTTTATTCAGCAGTGTCAGTTCTGTGCTTTGGGTCCCTGTGATTTATCAGATAACAGGAAAGGAGCATGCGGAATAACATTGGAAAGGCATCTGGCAAGAGAAGGGCTGCAATTGGCAATAACAGGAGCATCGGCACATTCTGCACACGGAAGACACTTAATAGAGGCATTAATAGAAAAATTTGGGAGGGATGTTCCATTAGATGTTGCTGAAAATACAGAAGTAAAATCACCTAATATTCAGCTTGTATGCGGATATAAACCGGAAACAATCGGTGACCTTGAGAGAGCATTGAATTATATTGAAGAGCAGATAACAAAACTTGCCTCCTGTCTTAATGTCGGAACCGAATCATCTGACTTTGACTACAACAGCAAGGCATTACATGCGGGAATGCTTGACCATGTCGGAATGGAAATTTGCGATCTGGCACAGATTGCCGCCTTAAATTTTCCGAAAGGTGAGCCAAATCCGAAATTAGCCGAATTTGGTTTCGGAAGTGTAAACAAAGAAAAGCCGGTAATTCTGTGCATCGGACATAATGTTCTTGCAGGTGCCTCCGCCATTGATTATGCGGAAGCAAATAATAAAGATGTTGAAATTTGTGGAATATGCTGCACCGCACTTGATTTGGGAAGATACAGAACAGGGGCAAAAATTGTCGGACCATTATCTTATCAGCTTCCTTATATAAGAGCAGGAATTGCCGATGTTGTTATCAGTGATGAGCAATGTATAAGGGTTGATATACTGGAAAATCTGAAGAAATTAAAAACACCTTTAATTGCTACTACTGATAAGTATGTTTCCGGATTAGAGGATTTAAGCAATGAAAATCCGGATGTAATTATTGAAAAATTATTGAGCGGGGAAATTCCCGGATGTTTTTTGCACACTCTTGAAAAATTAGGGGAGGTTGCGGTAAAGGTTGCTGTGAATATTAAGGAAAGAAAGAAAAATGCAGGAAATGAAAAAACACAAAATTTAAATTTAAATTTATACGAAGGAGCAATAAAAAGAACCACCGAATGTATTAACTGCGGATTATGTATAAAGGCGTGTCCCGTTGGTGTTGATAACCGCTTAATTATCAGGAGCATAAATAAAATTTTTAACGAAAAGGAAAGCGAAATAAATGAAAAAGATGAGGAAAATAATGAAGAAAGCAAAGCTCAATTTTTATTTTGCTGGGATGATATTTCGGAAAACAATGCTGATTTTATAAAATTTCTGAAAAGATGGAATATAGAAGCGACAAATGTAGCAATTAGCAAAGATGATAAGGTTGTAAATGTTACTGATAAAAACACAAATTCCAATTTGCTCACTCTCAAAATCGGGAACAATATAATAGCAGAAATAAAAAATGAAAAATTTGAATTTATTGTAAGAGGGGAAAATGGAAAACTGAATATTTGTGAAGAGGTGGGTAAACTCAAAAACAAAATAATAAATTTATTAAAACAGAGAGAATGCGGCATAAGTTCTTTGGCAAGAGAAATCGGCTGTTCAAGACAGTATATTTATAATGTGCTGGAAAAAATTTCAAAAGAAAAACCAGACGAATTAACCAAAAGAGTGATTGGAAAGGAGACATGTTACTCTTTAATTAAAGGACTGAATGAATATTACAAAATAACCGAACAGGCAAAGGTCTGTATTGAATGCAAACTTTGCAATAAAAATTGTCCGAATGATATTCAGATTGCTGATTTAATCGTTGCAATTAAAGAAGGAAAAGAAATTGGTGCGAACGAAATTTCCATACTGAAAAATTGTGCAATGTGCGGATTATGTCAGGAAAAATGTCCGAAAAAAATAAATATCAAAGAAGTTGTAAGGGTTGAAAAAGAAAGAAACGGAATGAAGGATGAGATTAAATTTTTGACAAAGGAAGAAATTTTGGAGTCCATCGGAAAATGTATATTCTGCGGAAGATGTGAATCTTGGTGCCCTAAACAAATTCCCATTGTATCAGTATTTACTGAAATTTATAAAGACCGGCTGGCAAATGACAAAGCAAAAATTTCTCCCGGAAGAGGAGCAATTCAGGATGTTGAAATAAGAAATGTCGGGCAGCCAATTGTTTTCGGAGAGATTCCAGGGATTCTTGCTGCTGTCGGATGTTCAATATGGCCTAATGGAGGTAAGGAATTAGGAGAAATTTTGGAGGAATTTATAAAGAGAAATTTTATCGTTGTAGTCAGCGGATGTTCTGCAATGGCAGCGGCAAGTGATTATTCCGGGACGCATAATTTGTTTGAAAAATATGGAGGAAATTTCGGACCTGGAAATATAGTCAATGTTGGTTCCTGCGTTGCAAATTCTCATATTACTGGAGCGGCAATGAAAGTAGCAAATATATTTGCAAAGAGAAATTTAAGAGCAAATTTTGAGGAAATCGCCGACTACATACTTAACAGAGTCGGAGCTGTTGGTCTGGTCTGGGGAGCGATGTCTGCAAAAGCGGTTTCAATCGGAAACGGGGTGATGCGGCTGGGAATTCCTGTAATAGAGGGGCCACAGGGAATAAAATACAGGAAGGGATTGCGAGGTGATGTTGAAAATCCTTACGAAAATAACAGCGAAATTTTTGACTACGGACGGAAAAATTTAGGACTGCTTGACAGGTGGAAATGTTATAATGCAGCAAACGGGGAAATTTTTGACAGTGAGCCGTCTCCTTTACATTTAGGTTATGCTGCAAAGACAAAGGAAGAAGTTATGATACTGATTTCAAAACTAACATTAAGGCCGGGCGACAATACAAAAGGAAGAAGTATTAAATTATCGCATTATATTGATATTTACAGAAAATACGGAGGAAAGGGAAAATATGCGTTTCCGGATGATTTGGATAAATTTATACGGGCAGATGGAGATATTCCTATGGCAATGTCTGATGAGATAAAGGAAATTTTAAAGGCAAATAACTGGAAGCCGAGAAAGATCGCGGATCCGACAATTGTCAGAAGGATGGCAAATGGGAAATTTATTTAAATTTCAATAACTAACTTAATAATTAGATAACATGTAACTATTCAGCCATCCTAAAAAATTACTGTTTGGAGTTTTACGCTCACTTCGTTTGTGTATTTTCAAACAAGTTTGAAAATCACATTTTTTTTGAAATTTTTAGTAACTTCTCAATAAGTCGGGGCGAATAAATTTTATACGGCTCATTTTTATAAAAAACAAATACAAAAAGTGCAAAACAGGTCATATATTTTGTTATTTTCAAAATCATATAGATTTTGAAAATATCTGAGCAACAGCGAGGTTATCTTCTCACAAGTTATTGAGAAGTTACAATTTTTACAGGTAAATTTTGTTAACCTCTGAATAGTTACAAATTTT
>MTER01000010.1 GCA_002083985.1 Candidatus Altarchaeales archaeon A3 | reverse complement strand
GGGATGAGCACATAGTATTGGAGCATCCAGAAATACCTCTTCATAACAATCCTGCAGAAATAGCATTAAGAGAAATGGTAATCAAAAAGAAGATTAGTTATGGAACAAAAAGCGAATATGGAAGAATCGCGTGGGAAAACATGATGTCAATGTTAGACACTTGTAGGAAACACAATGTCAGTTTTTTAGTTATCTTAAAGATATTTTTTCAAGAAGACTTGAAATGCCAAGATTAGCAGATCTTATCGTACAGAAAGCATCAGCCAATTCCACAAGTCATTGAGCATATTCTCAAAAACAGATAATTTTTCTATTAAAAAACCGGAATTTCATAAGTTATTGGTTTCATTTTTAAATAAAAGACATAAATTTTATTTAAATTTTAAACAAAAATGTCTAAAAAAGGTTATTTTTTAAACTCTAAATTATTATATGTGGATTAATAATTTATAAAAATTTAAAAATTTAAAAAAATATAAAATGGCAACCATTGAGTTAAAGGGAAAGGCAAAGGAAATCTATGAGAATGTTGTTGAAAAAAATCCAGGACAACCGGAATTTCACCAGGCAGTGAAGGAAGTGTTGGCTTCTATAGAACCGGCATTAAAAGCACACCCTGAATTTGAAAAAGCAAAAATTGTTGAACGACTTGTTGAGCCGGAAAGAGTGATTATGTTCAGAGTTCCGTGGGTTGATGATAACGGAGAAGTGCAGATAAACAGGGGCTACAGAGTTGAATTTAATAGTGCTATAGGGCCATATAAAGGCGGGTTGAGATTGCACCCAACAGTAAATTTATCAATACTTAAATTTTTGGGCTTTGAACAAATCTTAAAGAATGCTTTAACAACACTTCCGATGGGCGGCGGGAAAGGTGGAAGCGACTTTGATCCGAAAGGAAAGAGTGATAACGAAGTTATGAAATTTTGCCAGTCATTTATGAACGAACTTTACAGGCATATAGGTGCCGATACAGATGTTCCTGCAGGAGACATTGGAGTTGGAGGAAGAGAGATTGGTTATATGTTCGGGCAATATAAGAAATTGACAAATAAATTTGAAAGTGTGCTTACAGGAAAAGGAATTGAATACGGCGGTTCATTAGTCAGACCGGAAGCAACGGGTTACGGATTGCTTTACTTTGTCAGAGAGATGTTAAAACTAAAAAAAGAAACTGTTAAAGGAAAAATTGTTGCAATTTCAGGGTCGGGAAATGTATCGCAGTATGCTACACAAAAGACAATTCAGATGGGGGGAAAGGTTGTTACACTGTCTGACTCTGCAGGAGTTATATATGATGCGGAAGGAATAGACGAAAAGAAACTGGCTTATGTAATGGAATTGAAGAATATTAAGCGTGGAAGAATTGAAGAATACGCTGAAAAGTTCGGATGCGAATATGTGCCAAATGAAAAACCATGGAAATTTAAGTGTGATATTGCGTTACCGTCTGCAACACAAAATGAAATTAACAAAGATGATGCCAGGAAATTAATAAATAACGGAGTTATTGCTGTCGGAGAGGGTGCGAATATGCCTTCCACAATTGAAGCGATTGATCTGTTTTTGGCAAATAATGTTCTTTTTGGGCCGGCAAAGGCAGCAAATGCAGGAGGTGTTGCAACATCTGGTCTTGAAATGTGCCAGAATCACATTGGCTTGTCATGGACATTTGAAGAAGTTGATGCAAAATTGGACGGAATTATGATAAGTATATTTAACCAGTGTACAACTTCCGCAGAAAAATATGCCAAAGATAAAACAAACCTCGTTAGCAAACATAGGAGGATTTATGAAGGTTGGAAAGGCAATGCTTGCGCAGGGAATTGTATAATTGAGATATTTTCAATTTAGGGCTTTTTATCTTTGTTATTTTTTATTTTTTACTTTTATTTTTTTCTAATTATTTACTTGGTTTTACTAATTATTTACTTATTATTTGTTAATTACCTTTAAAATGGAGAAAAATAAAATTATAGATGATCTTGTTAAGACGATAACCGAAAAGGATATAAAATTTATACGATTGCAGTTTTCTGACTTAAACGGTAAAATAAAGAGTTTTGCAGTATCTACAAAAGAGATTGAAAATATAATTGAAAATGGGCAGTCATTTGACGGCTCTTCGGTTACAGGGTTCGGAGATATTGAAGAATCGGATATGCTCGTAAAGCCGGATGTGAATACATTTGTAACCATACCCTGGAGACCAAAAGAACACGCTTCTGCACGAATGATTTGTGATATTTATGTGCCGGACGGAAAGAGATTTGAAGGAGACCCCCGTTACATTGCACAAAAAATTTCCGAAAAGGCAAAAGAAATGGGATATGTGTTTAATTGCGCCCCTGAATACGAATTCTTTATTTTTAAGAAAGAACCGGTTGCAGAACCAATGGACAGCGGCGGATACTTTGATTATCATCCTGCAGAAGTAGGAGAAGATCTAAGAAGAGAAATGGCTGAAATTGCAGAACATTTCGGGATTGAAATTGAAGTCGGGCATCATGAAGTTGCTCCCGGACAACACGAACTGGATTTTAAGTATGGAAATTTGCTTTTAACCGCAGACAGAGCACAAACACTTAAGGCGATAATTAAAGGGGTTGCAAACAGACGCGGATTTGTCGCATCGTTTATGCCAAAGCCAATATTTGGAATTAACGGTTCGGGAATGCATGTTCATCAGAGTTTATGGGACATAAAGGAAAACCGGAATGCTTTTTACGATAAAAACAATGAGCATGATTACAATCTCTCGGATACTGCTTTACATTTTATAGGCGGACAAATTAAATATACGAAGGAAATGATTGCAATATTGGCATCATGGCCAAATTCTTACAAACGACTTGTGCCCGGCTATGAAGCACCGGTTCATATTGCATGGGGTTTTAGGAATCGTTCACCTTTACTCAGGGTTCCGGACTTTGGAAAAAGACCAAATGGCGCCAGAGTAGAAATAAGGTGTCCTGACCCTGCGGGAAATACTTATTTGCAGTTAGCAGTTTTGTGTGCAACGGGCTTACAGGGAATTAAAGAAAAAATTGCGCCGCCCGAACCCACCGATAAGAATGTTTATAACATGACTTTTAAGGATAGAAAAGAAATGGGAATTGAATGTTTGCCGGATAATTTGGGATATGCCTTAAGAGAATTTGAGAACAGCGAATTAATGAGGGAAATTTTAGGAGATGTTCTTTTTGAAAATTTCCTGCAGGTTAAAATGAACGAATGGGAGGAATACAGCAAACAGATAACTGATTACGAACTTAAAAGATATTTGGAGACATTATAAATACGGAAATTTTAAATACTGAAAATCTGCAAGATTTTCAATCTTTAAAAAATCTGCAAGATTTTTAAATACTGAAAATCTACAAGATTTTCAATCTTTAAAAAATCTGCAAGATTTTTAAATACGGAAATGAAATTTACAAGAAATGAAAGAAAGGTATTGGGATATTTAGTTGAAAATGCAAAAATAACGGACAGCGAAATTGCAGAAAAATTACATATAACTCCTCAGGCAATAGGAAAAATAAGAAAAAAATTAGAAACCAGCGGGACAATAAAGGGTTATCATGCAGTTGTAGATCTTGAAAAGACAGGTATTAATGTAATTGCTATCGGAATGTTTAAATTTAACATTGATGCATTTGTTAAGTCAGATGATATTGAACAAAGTTTGGACTCGGATATTGCAAAACGAATACAAAATCCGTTAATTATAAATTTTTACCGGCTTCCCGAAGGAGATATTACCCACATTGTTGTTTTTGGATTTAAGAATATTAATGAAGTGGATTCTTATTTTCACACACTTCAGGCGAGAAGGGGGCGTATTAGCGAGCTGAAAAATTTATACCTGTTTTCTGTAAAGAGTATGAAAAAATCATCTCCGAATGATTTAATCCTCAAATTGCTCAAAGATGACTAAATTTTAAATTCAGATGAAATACAAAAAAATTTTAAAGAAAATAAATTGTGATGAGATTGGCTATGAATCGGCAACTCCTGATATTGTTGCAAATTTTATTGCCAAAGACATTTCCGAAAGGTTGAGAGATTTAGGAATAACGAATATTAATATTATTGACTGCTGCTGTGGAATCGGAAACGATGCGCTCGCACTGTCAAAGGTCTGTAACTTTGTTCTGGCTGTTGATAAGGATAAAGAACGACTAAAATATGCAGAAAAAAATGCAAAAATTTCCCCTTGCAAAAATATAAAATTTATCTGTGAAGATGTCTTTAATTTAGACATTAAAAATTTAAAGGAAGAATACGGATTAAATGCTGCGTTTGCCGACCCTCAAAGACGGCTGATTGAAAACGGTAAATTTAAACGGATAAGCAACCTCGCAGAGACATCGCCGGATACGATAAATTTAATAAATTTCCTGCGGACAGAAATTCATGATATGTGTATTTTAGCGTCTTCCAATGCGGAAGTAAATTTAGATTTGCCTTGCGAAAAAGAATATATTGGCTGGACAGGAAGAAAAGGCAAAAGAGAAACGCTGCTGGTAATGTATTTTGGAAATTTAAAGAAATATGAAAAGAGTGCTATTGTTCTTCCGGGCAGTGACAGGATTTACGGAATTGAAAACAAAAATAAAGAAAAATTTTTAGATAAACCCTTAAAATATCTATATGAAATTAAGGACTGTGTTGTAAAGGCAGGTCTGCAGAATGAATTGGCAAAGTTAACGGAATGCAAAATTTGGACGGAGAAATTTTTGACTTCTGAAAAGATTACGGAAAGTAATTTTTTTGAGAATAGGTTTAAAATACTCGGCATAAGTGATAAGAAAAATTTAATTGAAAATTTAAAAAAAATTAATGCAGGTAAGATTGTAATACGGGGAAAAATAATGCCTGAAGAATATACAAAAATGAAAAATGAGATTGAAGATATATTGGAAAAATTTAACGGAAAGGAAAAAATACATATATTCCTGGATGATAAAAACGATAAAATTTTGATTGGAAAGTGTATTGATTTTTATTAGCTTCAATTTTTTCCGATAATCTAACCATAGATTTTTGATCCATATCTTTCTACAAGATCGTTGAATAATGATTTTTTGGATAAGTTAATAAGATCAACATTTTTTGGTAAATTCTTGACCAATTCGGCATAGAACTTAAAGAATAAACCCGGCTTAATTCCCTTTACTCCAAGGTCAATATCGTTGTATCTCTCTTTTTCAAGAGAAGATCCGAATAAAAATAGTGCCGATACATTGTACTTCTCTGCACATTTTAATATTATTTCTTTCTCGTTGTCCGTTATCATTTTTTAATAATTTAAAATTTGATGGAACAATAATTACATTTTCAAACTTAATAAAAATAAAGTATTTGTTTAGCTAATTGAATTTTTACATAGTCATATTTGATTTTGTAGTTATTTTTTCACATTTTTCACACTTAATTTTTTAAGCAGCTAAACAAATACAAAAATAAATACCAAAAACCTAATTATTATATTTAAAAATGGATGCTGAAAAAATAAAAAATTTAAAGGAAAATTTAACTGAAATAATAACAGAAGACGAATTTGACAAATTAAAAGAAGGCAATGTTGTTTATTGTGGATATGAAACATCCGGCCCATTCCACATAGGAACTATGACGACTGCATTAAATTTATTAAGATTTCAAAATGCCGGTTTTAAAGTAAAAATTTTGCTTGCTGATGTGCATACGAAACTGAACTGTAAAGGCGATGCTCAATTTATTGAAGAAATGGTGAATTACTGGAAAAAATGCTTTGTTGCACTTGGATTGAAAGATGCAGAATTTGTTTGCGGCTCCGAATTCCAGTTTGAACAGGAATATGTAAAAGATGTCTTAACATTAGGGCTGGAAATTACCGTAGATAGAGCAAGGAGAAGTATGCAGGAAGTGGCAAGGGATCTTGAAAATGCGAAGGTTTCACAAATGATTTATCCGCTTATGCAGATTGCTGATATGAAGTCCTTGAAGGTTGATATTGCTTACGGCGGATTAGAACAAAGAAAAATTCACATGTTAGCGAGGGAAATTTTGCCGACAATTTATAAAAATATTGTATTTGCCCATAGTCCTTTAATAGTATCTCTTTTAGGCCCGGGTTCAAAGATGTCAAGCAGCAAGCCGGAAACGATGATAAAGATTGACGAAGAGCCGGAAGTTATAAATAAAAAAATTTCCTCCGCATATTGTCCCATATCAACAGAAGACAATCCAGTTTTACAAATTTGTAAATTTATAATATTTTCAAAGACGGCTAAATTTGAAGTAAAAAGACCTGAAAAATTCGGAGGAAATCTAACTTATGAGACATATAACGAATTAGAGGATGCATTTATAAACAAAAAATTACATCCTGCTGATTTAAAGAGTGCAACAGCTGAAAATCTGACTGAAATTTTAAATCCTATAAGGGGAAAAATAACCAGTTAAAATAAGTGTTAAATTTATGTTTAAAATTTTAATTATAGTGAATTTTATAACTCCAAACACTTTGTTACGCCCATCGTGTCCGTGTATTTAAAAACAAGAGATAATTTTATTATAACATAAATCAGTGATGAATGGATATACTAAACAAAATAAAATCAGCAATAATTAAGGGAAATATAAACATAACTGACCATGCAGATACCAGAATTGTGGAATGGGATATATCAGATGATGAATTATATGATTCGGTATTGAATGGACAGGTGATAGAAGAGTACACAGATGACAAGCCATTTCCGTCATGTTTAATCTATGGAATGTCAAATAATAAGTATATTCACAGTGTCTGGGCATATTCAGAAGAGCAAGACATCGCCGTTGTAATTACAGTATATATTCCGGACAAAAATAAATGGATTGATTATAAAATTAGAAAATAAATTTAAACATTCATAAAATAACAATTATACACAAAAAATAAAAATCAAAAGATTTTTGAGGAAAAATGACAAAACTACTTAAAAAATGTCCGATTTGCGGCGGAAAAGTTGAAGAGAAAAAAACCGATAAAATTATCAATGCGGGCAGGGACTTTGTAATTTTAGAAGTAAATGCGGGCGTTTGTGAGGACTGCAACGAGAAAATTTACACTAAAGAAACGCATGAACAGATTCAAAAAATCAGAGAAGAATTGAATAATAAAATTCCGGCATTAAAGCAAATTGGGCATATTTATGCCTATCCTGTCGCAGAAAGTGTTTGATTTTAAGAATTGAAATTTTAAATCCTATAAGGGAAAAAATAACTGGTTAAAATAAGTGTTAAATTTATGTTTAAAATTTTAATTAACAATAACTTTAATAAATAACATTAAAAATAACTGATAAAATGGATATCACAACAAACAAAAAAGAGGAAAAAGAAGAGTTTAAGTTAATTCGGAAGACTGCTAAAGATATAGAAATTGAGGTCATGGTTGCAAAAGAAATTCCTAACTTAATCAGAAAAAAACTAATAGAGAAAAAGATTGATAGTTATGTATATACCCCGCATCCGATATTAAACGGGCCGCGAATAAGTATTCACTCGTCAAATCCTGCAAGCGAACTGATTTCCGCAAGCGAAGATGTTGAAAATGACTTAAAGGAATTTAAAGAACTGCTCAACAAAGAATTCAAAAAAGTAAAAAAAGAATACAAGGAAGAAAATAGAAAAGATGTGCGGAAAGAAAAGAAACCGGAAAAGGTCGTTGAAGATAAACCTGAAAAGAAAGAAGTGAAATCTGTGGAGGAACCAAAATTGCCGGATGAAAAATTAGAGAAGGTCGGAAAACATAGAGGGCGATCTATAAAAGAATAAAGATACATCTAAATTTTATATCCTTTATTTTAATTTTAAAATTTTTATTTTAAGGGCTTGTAGCTCAGGTTGGTTAGAGCGCACGACTGATAATCGTGAGGCCTGGTGTTCAAATCACCACAGGCCCGTTATTTATAAATTTTAAATTTTTTGAAATTTTAGAGAAATTTTAATCATGAAATTATCTGCATCAAATGAAATCATCAATAAAAATTTTTGAAATTTTCGGAATTTCTGTAAAGTTACATATATCGTTTTTGATGTTTATATTGTTTCTATTCGCATTGTTGGTATTTTCTTATGGTTTCATAGCGGGAATCGTATCTATTTTCATGTTTTTCATTTTATTTTCAATTGTGGTGCTTCATGAACTTTCACACTCCCTCGTTGCCATTGAATTCGGATTTAAAGTCAGAAGTATAACCCTTCTTCCGTTAGGCGGAGCGGCGGATGTTGAAATGGATGAAAATCCCAAAGCAGAACTTTTAATGGCTTTTGCAGGACCATTATTTAACATTTTATTTGCATGGATTTGTCTTGTTTTGCTTATATTTTTAACTCCGAACTGGGCTCATTATCTTAACATTTTTGGAGCAAACTTTTCATTAGACATTTTCGGATTTTTGGGCTGGCTGATATGGATGAATTTTATGCTTGCCGCATTTAATCTTCTTCCCGCATTCCCAATGGATGGTGGAAGGGTTTTAAGAGCATTCCTTGCATTGTTCATGGACTATCTCAAAGCAACAAAAATTTCATTGTTCATTGCAAAAATTTTATTCGTACTGATGATAATAGTCGGATTATTTCAGACGATGAATGGATGGACATTGAATGGTATTATGTTAGTGTTTATAGCAATGTTCCTGCTCGTTGCCGGAGGGAATGAAGTAAAATTTACAGAAGCGAGAGAAAAATTTAAAGGAATGAAAAACAGAGAAATTGCAGTCCAGTTACAGGAAATTGACGGAAATTTAACCGTAAGGGATGTAATAAATTTAAGCTCATTTACCTATTCCAGACATCCTTTTTTTATTGTTACAATGAACGGAAAAACTGAAGGAGTAATCAAAATAAATGATCTCACGAATAAAAGAACATCTCGTAAAATTTCATACGACGCGCCGGTTTATGAAGTAATGAGGAAAGATGTTGCGTTTATTGAAGCGGATGATCTGGTAACAAAATCGTTTGGAAAAATTTTATCGGCGGATTTATGTGTCGTTGAGGAAAACGGAATTGTGACTGGATATATAACAAGAGATAGGATAATTAAACGCATTGAACATTAAAAATGAAATAAATCAAAAATGGACTTCATAAGAATCGCCGAAATTTTTGACAAAATAGACAAAGAAAGCATTACGGGAAGGATTGAACTGACAAATATCGTTGCTAAATTTATTGCCGATGTTTCGGATGAAGACCTGCAAATCGTGCTGTTATTTTTTCAGGGAAAGACATTTCCTATGTGGAGCAATAAAGAGTTGGGAATTGCTGAAAATTTAGTCGTAAAGGCATTATCAAAGACAACGGGGTGGAAAGAGGAAAAAATTAAAGATAAAATCAGGGAAGAAGGTGATTTGGGAAATGTTGCAAGTAAAATTTTAAGTGAAAGGATTCAGCACTCTTTATTTTCATCCGAAACAGAAAATTTAACAGTAAAGGAAGTAAGCAATGGTTTTCAAAAAATTTCAGAATGTTCTGGCGGTGGCTCGCAGGATAAAAAGATGCAGTTAATAGACAAAATTTTATCAAAGGCAACGGAAACAGAGGCAAAATTTTTTATAAGATTGCTACTTGGTGAAATGAGAGTAGGAATCGGAGAAGGCGTAATCAGGGATGCGATTGCAATTGCTTATAATGTTGAGCCAAATTTAGTTGAGCGGGGCTATTACTTAATTTCGGATATCGGTAGAGTAGCAAGGATTGCAAAAACGAATGGAACAGATGGACTTGAAAATATTGTGCCTAAAATAGGTATTCCTGTAAGGGTTATGCTCGCACAAAAAACAGATGGTGTTAAGGTTGCGATTGATGAATTCGGAAAATGTGCTTTTGAGGTAAAATATGACGGAATGAGAATACAAATTCAGAAAAATAATGGTAAAATTTATTTATTCACAAGACGACTTGAAAATGTTACGGATCAGTTTCCTGAAATAGTCAGAGCGGTTAAAGAAAATGTCCAGGCGGACAGTGTGATTATGGAAGGCGAAACAGTAGCAATACAAGGCACAGGACAATGCGATGTGTCTGAAAGAAGAAAACCCAGGGTCTTTCAGGAATTATCCCGGAGGATAAAGAGAAAATATGATATTGAGGAAATTGCCAGTAAAATTCCTGTTGAAATAAATTTATTTGACATACTTTATCTGGACGGAAAATCACTGCTCAATGAAAAATTTGAAGACAGGAGAAAAATTCTGGAAAATACAGTAAGGACAACAGAAACATTTCGTCTGGCGGAACAGATAATTACGGACAGCGTTGAGGATGCGGAAAAATTTTATAATTATGCCATAAAGTTAGGCCATGAAGGAGTTATGGCAAAAAAGTCGGATGCCATTTATCAGGCAGGTTCAAGGGTCGGATATATGTATAAGATTAAGCCGCTCATGGAAACCCTGGATGTTGTCATTGTCGGTGGAACATGGGGGGAAGGAAAAAGAGCGCAGTGGCTGGCATCATTTTTGCTGGCAGTAAGAGAGCCAGTAAGCAATAAATTTTTAACAATAGGGCGACTTGGAACCGGCTTTACAGATGAAGAATTTAAGGAGATGACAGAAAATTTAAAGGAATTAGTTACGCGAGAGGAAGGAAAGGATGTTGAAATAAGGCCAAGTATTGTTATTGAAGTAGCTTATGAGGAAATCCAAAAATCACCTTCATATACAAGCGGATATGCTTTGAGATTTCCGAGATTGGTAAGATTTAGGGATGATAAGTCAGCAGAAGAAGCAGATACGATTGAAAGGGTTGAGGAATTAAGCAGATAAAGATGGTGTAATTTTGGGTGCTAACGGTTGAGTAGCAAATAGAAGTAGGCCATTAATTTAATTAAATTTTAGTAACTATTCAGCCACTATTAAAAATTACAGGTAAATTTTTGAATTTTTTACAGGTAATTTAAAAATCCAATAGATTTTTAAAGATTAAAA
>MTER01000009.1 GCA_002083985.1 Candidatus Altarchaeales archaeon A3 | reverse complement strand
TCACAAACATCTAATGCGGAATGGCTGCCTATTGTTGCGATTTTCAGATTTTTCGGGTCGTATTCCTTTAAAATTCCTGATATGTCCATTTAGTTATTTAAATTTTTCTGTTACATTTTTAATTCTATCTTTAATCCTTTTGTCTTTTTCTTCTTGCGCCTTTATATTGACCATTATTGGATTAGTATATACAGTTCCAACTTCGTTATATGTTACAATTGTAATGTTTAATACTTCGTTATTAGAGTTTGTCGGAATGCGAATAAATGCTTTTTCAGTTTTTGTCTCATTCTTTTTTAATGTAATTTTTCTTTCATATTTCGCCCATGACTCATTTATCCCATAAATTGTAACATCAAATTTTGTCTTATTTAAAGGATTTGTAATTTTATAAGTGATTAAAATAGTATCTCCTGCTGTTACATTTATTGTTTTTATTTCATAATTTGAATAGTTTAATTTATCTGTTTTATTTTCAGTATTGTTTAATGTTTCATTAATGTTACTTTCATTGCTTTTATTAGCTTTATAGTTTTCAAACAGTGCTTTTCCAACATTTATTTTTCCATATCCGCAAACATTTATCTCACAACTTAGATTTACTGCGTTATTCATAATTATTTCCTTAATTTCTGTTGGTGTTCTATGGTTGTTTTGTTGTAGAAGTAATGCTGCAAGTCCGGAAACGAAGGGTGTAGAAGCACTTGTTCCGGACATTCCTTTTAATCCGTTTGTTGAATATGTAACAATATTAACTCCGGGAGCAACCACATCCGGCTTTGAAATTCCATTTACTGGTCCTCTTGAACTGAAATAAGCTATTTCATTATTTTTATCAATCGCTCCTACAGTTATTGTATATTCGGCATCCCCTGGAGATGTTATCGTTCCGGAATTTGGCCCATAATTTCCCGCTGCCACCACAATTGTTACATTGTAATCTTTAACTATTTCATTCGCTGTTTCTGTTAGAATCGGGCTGTTTATTGCACCTAAACTTAAACTTATTATTGAAACATTTTGCTCAATAGCATAATACACTGCTTTTATAATATCACTCGTGTATCCTCCTCCAGAAGCATCCAAAGCCCTTATTGGAACTAAAGTTATTCCAGGAGCAATTCCTCTTGGTTCTAAATTTGATGTCATAATACTTGCCACATGGGTTCCATGTCCGTTTTCATCCTGAGCATAAGTATCCTTCTCAACAAAATCATATTCGCAGCAAATATTCGGGAATAATGAAGAATTATGTAAAATTCCCGTGTCTATAACAGCAACTTTAATTCCTGAACCATTAAATTCTGTGTTATTAAATGCAACTGTGTAATTTATCGCACTATAAGAATCGTTCATTAGCGCATTTACCTTCACATCTTCCTCTATTGAGTCCACATCTTCATTTTCCATAAGCTGATACATTTCATTTTTATCAACAATTTTATTAATAACTCTGTCTTTAATTTTTTCCGTTTGGTTTGTAGTATTTTTCTTGAATTTTACAATCACCCTAATACTTTCATTACTTTCATTAAATATCTTATTCACATACAATTCATTCAATTTTGAAGTATTCTCCATATTACCTAAGACGATGCTTTCGTTAATGTTCACTTTTTCCTTTATTTTTCCCCTTAACTTGGTTTTTATAAGTGATGTATTTGGTTGCAATTCAGTCAAGTTTGAAATATTTTCCCCTTTTGATTCTTCCTTTTTCGTTATTGTTATGTCATCTATACTAACATTAACCATAATACTATTATTTTCTTGTTGTTCTTGAGAAATATACATCGTTTGCATCATCTGAATATTATCTACATAGACATCCGGCTCTTGTGAAACATATTTTCTTATCCTTGCCCAATCTGCATAAGAATCCGGATCATGTGCCCACAATTCAAAATACCCGTTATCATAACTGATATTTCCGCCGTAATTACCAACATTACTGCCATCAAAGAAGAATTTAAGAATAGTGCGGTTTATTGCTGAAATAGAACTTATGTGATATTGATCATTTGCAGTTCCAAAATTATTAATATATCCAGGTGCATAAAATCTCCTACAATTATTTTTATAATCGCACCATTCATAAAATCCTACAAATGTTGTACTGCTCTCATAGCTACCATAAGTGTTTTTTGAACTTATTCCCCAGCCCCTTGGCCTTCCGTTATAGCTTACAGGCCAGTTCTTTTCTTTTACTTCAAATATTATGTTTGAAAGGTTGAAAATTTGTTTTGATGTCATTCCGGAATGATAATATCCATCACCATTTATTCTTGCTATGCTTGATGAATAAATGTATGGTTGCGGATAACCCCACAAATTCCATTTAGTCGTATTTATGGTTTCAATGTCATCGAAGAAATCAAAAACAGAATTTGCATCGCTTTTACTTAAACCATTTGAATTTCCATAATATATATAAATCTCTTTTGTCTGAGATGCACTCATGTTTATCTTAATCCATATTTTTGTATTTGAAGTATTGCATCCATATTCAACATAATACGGCAATTCTTTATTGTTGTCAATAAATCTTATATCAGAACAATCCTGCTTTAATTGTCCGGTTGAAATTAACGACTGTGTATTTATATTCAAGGCAGTTTGATAATCTTTAATCTCTTTTCCGCTCTTTTCAACGATGCTTATTTTCTTTCTATGATTCCACGAGCAATTCCACCAATCATTTAGTTGTTCTCCTCCGATGGATAAGGATGGAAATAGTGAAACATATTGTTGAATCCGAATATCATCTATGAACCACCCGGGATAACTATTGTACCAATCATCGATGGTGTCAAATCTAAATCTTATTCTGATTGTTGAAGATTTATAATTACTTATATTAATTTTTCTCTGCACCCATCCACCGCTGTTTCCAGAAACGCCACTCCTTATATTAACCCATGAATTGCCGTTGTCTGTGGAAATATCAACATAACACATATCCCATCCGTACTCTGTGCTGTATTTTTCCTTGAATATTAATTCTGGATTTACAGTATCAGCGAGATTGAAAGACGGAGAGATAAGATAGTCTACAACATGACCAACATTATAGTTATCTTCCTGCCATAAATGTGATGAACTACTATAATCATCGCCTTCAATTGCCCATAAGTTGTGTGTGCCTGATGTTGTCCAACCTATATTGTCGTGCTCTACATCATCAAAGAATTCAAATACTTTGCTTCCATTGCTCTTGCCCGTTGCGTTTTGATTTCCATGATGCATATAAAGTATTTTTGCTTCATAATTGCTTAAATTAACTTTAATCCATATATTTGTATTTGATGTATTGCATCCGGATTCAAGATAATAAGGCAATTCTTTTCCCCTATAAACGAATCTCGTATCTGAGCAATCATTTTTCATCTTTCCCTGTGAAATTAATGAGAATGTATCTATATTTAAACTAACTTGATAATTATTCAGGTTTTCTCCAAAATCATTCTTTATTTGTATTGGTTTTCTGTATTTCCATGAGCAGTTGAACCACGGAGAATAAACAACAATATCTTTTGACATCTGTTGTCCACAGCTTATAGATACAGGAGTGTAACTGTCAAATCCTTTTGGAGCTATCTTTACCGACCCGCTAGGAGCAACCCCTGCATAATAATCTCCTCCTTGTATTTTACCTTTTCCAATCAAGATTGGCTCATTAACTCCATCCAGTTGATAAGCGAAAATATCAATATCCCATGGAAACTTTTCATACTTCCCATTCCCAACATCTTCATATAAAGAACCATATATGATTGTAGGTATCATACATACTCCTCCATCTCCTTCCTGTGATGTAATACTTTGAATGCTTACATTGGCATTGTTTGAGATACATGGTGTTAACACAGAGGGATATTTAACATTAATCCAATATCCTCTACCCGGTTCCATTTTATCCAGATTTCCAAACCATGTTTTATAACCGTACGCTATGAATTTCCATGCCCTGTCAAAAGTATAAATATCAGTAAAATTTCCTCTTATATTTAAAGTAGGCATATCCTGGGAACCTATATCCTGGGAACCAATACTTGGCCATCCTACAAGATTCCGCCCTTTTTTAAGTGGAATTGAAGCATTTTCAAAAGGAATAGTATATCCAATTATGGTTAATGTTGCAGGTTCCTCCATATTTATCCAATATCCTTTTCCCATTTCAATTTTATCCATGTTTCCAACCCAGCTATTATTTATAAAGACCTTGAATTCCCAGTAACCGGAATCGGTATAGGTATATAGTCCTGTGTACTTATGCTCTATATCTTTAAGCATCGATGAAAGTGATGTCTCATAAGGAACGACCGGAACTGAAATGAGATTCCATCCCTGGTGAAGATGTAATTCGTATGTTACATTCCTAACATTAAAATCACAAGAATTACAAGCACATGTGTCTTGGATAGGAAGTGTAGATATAATAGTTATATTTCTTCCATTGGGTTTAGAGGTAAGATTAACTATATTCAAAGCATTTTTATTTGGTACATTTATAGATGCATTAAATTTCAACACTATTTCACTACCATTTGATATGTTGCCTATTCTCCACTCTAATTTCTGGACAATTTTGTTGTTCGCATCCGTAATATATGTAGTGTTTGGCTCCTTTGGTGTTCCTCCCATAATAGATGTTCCAATAGTGTAATTAATTCCATAAGGCAGCACATCAGTAATATTAACATCACTTAATGATTCACCATAGTTGTGCGCAGTTATAGTAAAAGTTAGATTTGAACCTATTGTTACATTCTCTGGAGAAATTTGCTGCGTTATAACGGGAGTATTTGGTTGAGCACACAGATAACTATTGTCTTTGAACTGTAAATCTTGATCATATATCAAAACCAAATGTGTACCTGAAATAGAATCAGGGCCAACAGTCCCACCACCACATATTGACAATCTTGAATTTTTGATTGCTGTTTTTGATGAGTTAATTTTTAATAGGGCACTTCCACCGTAACAATAACTATAACATGATGAAGAACCGCCAATTACATTCACAGTTGAATTTTCAATAGATGTATTTAATGAATTTATCGCTAAAGTAGAATGTCCTCCTGGAGCATTGCTATAACCTGAACTTACATTATCACCATACAAATTAAAGGTAGAGTTTATTATTACAACATTTGATGCATTGATCATAAAGTATTTATTATTGTTTTGATCTGATCCATTTACAAAGGAGTTATTAACTATGAAACTTCCGATAACATTTGCTGATGTATTATACTCAAAAACCATTGTTCCCTTATTTTTGACTGTAATATTGCCAAAAATAAATTTAGCATTTGGCTTTATAGCATAAATTTTATTATCAGTGTTACCATCAACGGTGATACTAGGGATATATGTCAATAGCATCTCCCCATTTGAACCATTTACAGGCCCAGCGCATCCATAAGTGTTATTTATTAGTGGAGATATATCGCCAAATAATAGAAACTCGTGTGTACCTGAACTGCTACTACTACTCCCACTGCCACATATTGATAATTTTGAATTTTTAATCGTGATTTTTGATGAATTAATTTTCAATAAACCCTTTCCACCACAACAATAGTTGCCACATGATGAATCACCGCCGATTACATTTACATTTGAATTTTCAATAGATGTATTTGCCGAGTTTATCACTAAATTAACATCCCCTCCGTAAATATAACCTAAATCTGATGAGACCTTCCTACCCCATAAATTAAAAGTAGAGTTTATTATTGTAACCGCATTTGCCGAGTATAGCAGTAATATTGTATTTCCTTTATGCTCATTACTGTAGGCGTAATAGATATTACTATCGTATAAGTTAAAAATGGAATTTATTATTATAACATTAGATGCATTTATTGTAACTCTTTTATCTGTTCCGGAGCCATTAATATAAGAATTATTTACAATCAAATTATTGACAGTTAAATTTACTTCATCACCAATTATTAAGGTCCCGCCATTTTCAATAGTAATCGAATTAAACTTCCAACAACCACCCTTTTTGAGGGTAAATGAATTTCCGTTTAGATTTAAGTTTTCTGGACATATATCCGGAATGATCTTTGTATATCCATAATCTGCCCACTCATTATAATTTATGTAGACATCTCCTAAAGGACCCCATGTATCATGAACAATCACAGTATTCCCATTATAACCAATACCTGCCATCACGTGATTATTGTATATAGGACTACTATTATCATAAAATACCCAAAAAAGAATTGGTCGTCCAGCATCTATCTCATCTTTAAAATTTGATATCGCTTTATTATCAGTATCAGATGCATCAAAGTTATACCTTTCATTTTTTTTATTAGCAACTTTTATTATTTCCTCAGCCAAGTGACCTGGGGGCAGAAAATTTGTGCCACCTGTAATTCTGTCAGTTCCCATTGCTGTAGCAAGTTCATCTACAATGTCATATGTACTGCCGGTGACAAGATCACCATAATTATGATTGTCCCAGTAACCAAAGACAATCGCTGCTGAGGTTGGAACACAACCTATGTCCCACGGGTAATCTGGCACACCAGATATATAATTAGAGATCCGAGTAGCGGATACTGTAGTAGATGATGTGGATACAGAATCAATGGTAGATAAACCATTTTCTACTTCTTTCCATTCATTTAATATGCGCTCTTTATGTTCGGGCGTCCGAGCAAACATTAATTTTTTATTTGCATTATTAACATTAGTGATTGCAACAACGCTGCCAACTTCATTTTTAGCATAGTTTATTATCTCTTTAGACAGCAAACTCACAATAACATAGTGTGAACTATTAGAGAAGTTTACCCAATAATTAAATGGTCCAGAGTATAAGAATTTTGGTTCATTTAGATTTTGTCCAAGTTTGGACTCTGCCAGTTTTCTTGATGTATTTAACTGCGATATATGAAACGGCAACCCTTCATATCGTTCAATAAATGGAGTATGATTATCATTTGCACCAATTACCATTGTTGCAGATTTATTTCCATTTATGATCACCTCAAACATATATGCTGATGGGCTGCCATCCAGATCATAATAAAGTTTATAGTCACCAACCAATGCATTGCCCCATGCTAGATCTGCATAATATTTTGCTACATTTCCCGCTTTATCTGCAGGTATGAAAGTTCCAGACACTGCAGATATTAATAAAAAAAACAAGGTCATTACAATAATTGTACTGTACATTCTTCTCGGAACTATTTCGTTCCTTATTTTACTTATTGCTTTCATTTTTCAATTTTTAGTTTAGTTTTTGATTTTATTTTTAATTATGATCATCCAAAGGCATAAAGTTTGCCATTATACGAACTAATAAACACCATGCCATTTGCAATGGCTAGTGGTGCCATTATCGTGTCAGCAGTATCATAACGCCAAATCAAATTGCCGTTTGATGCATTAAGTGCGTAAATAGTTTTACCTGTGGAACTAACAAATACAATTCCATCTGCAACTGCTGGAGATGTACAATATCCATTAACACTATAGTTCCATATTAATTCACCGTTTGACTCGTTAAATGCATATACATAGTTATTTAATTCAACAAATACCTTATGATATCCATACGATAGTGGCTGTGATGAACCTCCTGAAGTTGTATAGTTCCATATTAAATTACCATCAGATACATTTAGAGAATAAATTGTTGATGTAAGATAAGGGGACGAATTTATATATTTTCTCTTCCAACTATTAAAGAATATGCTTTCATTTATTACCATTGGTGAAGAATATAAATCTCCAGTAGGATATTTCCAAAGCAGATATCCATTTGATTCGTTAAATGCATAAAGTTTGCCATTATACGAACTAACAAACACCATGCTATTTGATACTGCTGGCGAAGTATATATCCAATCATCAACAGTATAGTCCCAGATAACATCACCAGTTAATTTATTCAGTGCAAGCATATTTACATACTTGTCAAAGCACGCATCCGATCCATAACCTTTAGTACCAATAAATACTTTATCACCAACTACTGTCGGTGAAAATATTCTGTCACCTCCACAGATTATTGTGTGATTCCAAATTAATTCTCCGGTTGATTTATTTAATGCATATACAATCGTGTCTGGATAAATAGATGATCCAACAAATACTATATTCTTATCTACCGCTGGAGCATTATGGATATATCCGCTTATTGTATGATTCCAAATTACTTCTCCATTTGATTTATTTAATGCATAGATTGCACCATAAAGTGTGACTGCAAAAACAATATCATCTGCTATAATTGGGGATGCACCTGTAAGATTTCCCATATCAAAAATCCACTTCGTCCTATTCGTATCAGGTGCCGGCGATTCAGAATAACGTGTATGTTGCGGATCATGGTGGAGCATCGGCCAGTCAAAGCCCGTTATTATCTCAACTTCAAATCCTTTGTAAATACAATCTATAAAGTCATTCTCCACAAGAGAATAACAAAATCCAAGTAAATAATCTCCATAATCCAAACTTTTACTCCATTCAAGAGTTGTGCAATTCACTATCCCTGAACCGTTGGTTTCATCGACTTTATTGAAAGAATTATTAACCTTTTTATATAAAACCCACGAATTAAAATAAACAATCCTGTTGGATGTTACATTTGCTTTAACTAAATCCCCTTCGTAATAAGTGTTATCGTCAAAGATTATCGCGAAGTCCGGTATGGTATCATTTCTACACTCAGAAACATTGCTTATATTGCACTGCTCTGTTTTAGGACAAACAGGACAACCTGTGCAATAACAACTTCCACATTCGCACGGCGGACATTCTTTACATTTCTCACAGGAATAATTTACATCATAAATTATTGTTGCTTTGTCATGCATTGAAGAATTTAAAATAAAGGTATTATTTAGCGAACTTTCAACCTTCATTGCATCATTCAAATAGAACTTTATTCTTCCATTACTCAAATTTGCATTTCCGGTATTGTTTAATCTTGTTTCAATATAAATCATTTTCCCTCCATCAATTTTTTCAGGACATTTTGGACATTCTACTTTTGGACATTCCTGTTTTCTGCATTCGGAATATTCCTTTGTTTCCATAGGTAAAGAAATATTTTGATTATTTGAATTATTTTTGTTAGAACTTAAAGTCGTATCTTCATTTATTTTATTTTGAGGCGTCTCAAATATTACATAAGTAGATGCTACAAATATAATGATGAGTATTCCTAACGCCAAAAATTTTTTTGTAATCATAACTTTTGATAATAAACTAAAAACAACTCAAAATAAATTATTAATTTGTATTCTAACCTTGACTTTAAAATAATTTTACTGAATGCTATATCATTAAATTAATCATATATCTATATCTTCAGCGTTTTCAATCTTTTTCGGATAGGGTAAATTTGCCTTTTCAAGCAGCGAATAATAATTTTCCTTTTCCCTTCTTTCGTATCCTCTCAATAAAACATGGCAATTAAATTATATTGTTCTATTTTACGGGTGAAAAATACTAAATTTTTATATTTTACACTCGCTGTTGCTCGTATCTTTTAAAAACTTGAA
>MTER01000008.1:447-9896 GCA_002083985.1 Candidatus Altarchaeales archaeon A3 | reverse complement strand
TGTTTTATTGAGGAGAGGATACGTTAAATTTTAGTAACTATTTGGTTAAATTTTACAAGTTTTTGGATTTTTATCTTGTCCTCACAGCAACCCCTCTTTTAAAGGATAAGCATTCCCTCGGAGATAAAATTAATGCCCCTCTTGTAATTAAATTATCATCTTTATCAACAACCAAACATTCGTCTCCTGCCCTTAAATTTTTATCCGCATTAATAACAAACTTTGCAAATACATTTTTTCCTTCCTTAACAAAAGGAACCGCTTCATCGTCAATAGCAATTCGCAGCTTTGGAAATTTAAAAAATTTGTGCAGTTCCTCTGCCAGCATTTTATGGGGAATAATGAAATGGTCGCTTGCCCTGATACTTGCGAGTAATTCCTTTGTTTTATTATCATGAATCCATCTGATCCTTTTTGTCTTTCTTGAACGCTTTATCATTAAATTAAAATGATCCAAAATTTGAGATGCATCCTTTCCGAACTGATAATTCATTATTGCCTTAATCTTTTCTTCATCGCTTGTGTTGGATTTAACTCCAAAAACATTTAAAGGATACATATCCAAAATTTCCCCTGGAACATTTCCAAACTGATTTATTTTAATCAGATTTTCCGTCTTAATATTCCTTGCCCTGCTTTTAACATTATAAATTTCAGTCCTGCAGTCAAATCCGAAATCAAAGAATGCCGAGCGTTTTGTTACAGGGTCAAATTCAGATAAAAATTTCCTGTGCTTCTTTAGTCCTTTTACTGCTTTGTATAAACTCGGATGTGATATTGCCCGCATTTCAATATATTCCCATAAAGTATTCTCCTTTATTGCCTGCTTAACCCTTCTGATTTCTTCATAAGATACATATAAATTGTGTAATGCAATGTCGTGTTCATTCAAATCACCGGGATTTTTATTATGGCATGCCGGGCAGGAACAGGGCAGATATTCAAGTTCTGAAATTTTCTTTGTTCCGTAATTTGTAATATATCTTTTATCCTTTGCAAATAATGCATAAGCGGCAGAATCAAATAGGTCGCAGCCCAGGCCAACTGCCAGACCAAATAGCATAGGATGTCCCAGTCCGAAGGCATGAACAATATTGCCTGCTTTAATATTTTTCTTTACGGATATGATTATATTAACCAGGTCCTCAAATCTGTATTCTTCCATCAAACGAACAATTCCGCCGATTGCATTTAATTCAAAATTTTTTGAAATTTCTCTTGCTGCCTTTGCCCTTAAGTCAGAAAATGTTGAACCCTGAATTGCCGCATTTATCATCATATTTAAATTTAATTCCTTTGCCTCTTTTGCTCTCTTTAATGTTACGGCTAAATTTTCCTCTGCAAGACGCTTATAGGCATCGGGCAGTGTCGGAATGTCAAGAAAAGAGCCGATTTCAGCCCCGATTTTTTCCTCAAATTTTAAAATTTCGCTGTTGCTTATGTCAATATCTCCGTATTTCATCAGCTGATAACTTCCCGAATCAACCGCAATAATTCCATCAAAATTTAGAAATTTATGTATGCCCAGTTCAATTACATTGTTCTTTTTCTCTTCGCTTTTAAAAAGCATATAAGCATTTGTCATTAAAATTTTCGCATTAAATTTCTCTTTTAATTCGTCTATGCTTAATATAGGATTATTCAGACCATAAACAGGCATCAGTGCAGGTGTCTCTATGATTTTGCTTATGCCATTATTCTCATCCTTTATCTCCAAATTCCCGATTCTTCCTGCAATATCCTTGTCTTTTATTTCAAACGAAATTTTCATTCTTAAATTTTAAATTTATTTATCAAATCTTCAAAATTATTAAACCAATATTTTTCGTAACCTTTTGGTGTTTCATTTTCTGTGAATAAAAATAAGTGAACATATATTTTTAATCCGTCTGATAGAAATTGTTTTGTGTTGTCATTTTCTTCAAAAATGGTCTTATATCCATCAACTTTATATTCATAATCAGTATGTTTTGTTCCCTTTGGATCTACAAAGACAATAAAGTAATTTTCTCCTTTTTTTAGCCAAAAAATAAAGTCAGGATAAAAATTTCCCGGTTTGTTATGTTCCTGGTTATAATAAGGCATATATACTTTATCAACATGTTCGTCCAATTTACAAAACATCCACCAGTCAAATCGTTTCAGAGAATTATCTGGTTTTTCAATATATTTTTCTAAATTTTTTATAAAAATTCTCTCGCCATCTATTTTGATTATGTGATTAATATAATCTATTTTTTCATTTTCCGAAATAAGAACTGGAATGTAATAATGGTTCAGCAAATGTTTTATTTTTAGAGAAATATTGTTATAGAAAAATTCCTCTTCGTTGGACATTTTGCTTATTTTTTCTATTTGAGTTGTATATTCATCTAAATTTATTTCGCCGTTGGAAAATTTCTTTTTAAAAATTTCTTTTTCTTTAAAGGGGTCTTTATATATTTTGACTTTATCTATTAGTTTTTTTAGTTTTTCCAGGTTTGCTTTTTCTAATGCAACTTCTATTCTTTTGAAATGCACTATTTCATCAGTTAATTGCTTAAATCCATCAATGTCTTTAGGAATTATATTAACATGACTCATAAGATTCTCTATCTGAAAACAAACACTGTCTGTTTGATTAGAATTGTTAAAATTTTTTTCATTTTTAAGAAAATCATTTACTTTTTGAATGGTCATGGGATTTACATTACTTTTATATGAAAATATTGAATAAATAATTCTTTCGTTACCAACCCATTCTATGAAATCATTTAAAATTTTTACATTTCCTCTAAATTTCGGAAGCTGGTCAAGCGGAACACATTCTTTATCTTTGTAAACAGGAATTAATAATGTTTTTCCTTTAATTTCTTCATTTTCCTGTAGTTCTATTAATTCTCCCGATGATTCTTTTTCGTGTTTTATGCTGTCTAATATATGTTGTAAATTTTCTTTGTTCGTACCAAAAACAAACAATGTTTCTATGAGAGATACTTCTTCTCCTATAATATCCGAATAAATTTCTTTTGCTATGATGTCTCCTTCTCTTTTTAACGGCAAAAGTCGTTTCCTTTTTCCTTTAATCGGTTCAATTCTAACCCCTCTGCCAATTGACTGTGTAATATATTTTTTTGCATTGCCTTTTCCTATGTTTATGAAAAGCATTACATTTGGTCTGTTAGAATCCCATCCTTCATAAAATGCTCTTGATCCCATTAAAATATTAACAGGGTTGCTATCATGACTTATCGCTCTAAAATAACTTTCATTATCATAAGATTCATTTATCTCATAATTTGATAATTTTTCTTTTAACCAATTACTAATATCTCCTATTTTTAGTAAAGCAAATGGCCTGTCAGAAGTTTTTAATTTAAAGATAATCTCTTGCTTGTTTTGGGGTATTTTAATAACTTCAATATTTCCAAAGGATGAAGAGTTAAAGACATGTTCCAGAATATCTTTAATTTTTATCTTTTTAATGTTTTCTTCTTTAACATTAAGACATTCAGTTCCAAATACATACCCCGAATTGTCCGATAGTTCCCGATATAATTCATTTTTTGATTGTTTAAATATTTCTTCATCAATATCGCCCTTTGTTATTTTTTCAATTTCTTCAAAGAATATTTGTAAATCGGATTGCTCGGTATTTACAGAATTTACCAAAGATACCAATAATGGATTGTGATAATATTTTTCATCCGATTGCTTATCAATGCTTTGCTTTGCCTGTTTGGATAAGGCAAGTAAAATTAATGATTTTAACACTATTTTTTGTTTATCTTTATCGTTAAAGTCCGTTTTTTCTGCCAATGCATCCATTTCCTGCTGTGAAAGATAAACATTTTTTCCATAGCCCTTTTCAATAAACCTTTCTAAATTGAAATTGTAAACAGTTGTTACAATATCCCATGTATCAGTAAAGGTTGCAGAAAAGTTAAACAGGAAACCATTTCTTGTTAGGGTTGAATAAAGAATCTGTTTTTTTGAGTCCTCTTTATCTCCTTTATGTGCTTCATCTAACAGAATATACCATTTTCCATTATTTTCAATATCCTCAAAACCAAGAAGTTTTGTCTTTGTTTCTTCTGAAATAAGATCAGAACGATAAACAAAAATATTGATTTCTCCGGAAGTATATTTTCCTGATGTAATAACGCCGCCCATACTAACATTATTATATTCTGTTAAATCCCAAACTTTAATTTTTCTCTCTGCTTTTTCATTGAATTTTTCTATATGCTTTTTTAGTTGATCCAACAAATCCTCCCGGGATGTTAAAATTAAAATATCGTTATCTGGAATAAGATTTCTTTGCTTTAATTTATCTAACACATCTATAAGTTTTATAAGAACAAGTGTTTTTCCGCTTCCTGTTGCCATCCAGAAACACATTCTATTAACAAAATTTGAAAAGGGTATTTTTTCAAAGGAGTTTTTTTGAATAACTTTATAGTATTGCTTTATTTTGCTGAATAATAACTTATTTTTCTTGTTTATTATTCCTAATGTTTCCAGCAAATCTTCTTCACCTATTCTTATTTCATTGAAAAATTTTTTCTTTCTTTCAAGATTTGTTAATTCATTTTCTTTATTCCGGAATTTCTCTACTGATTCAAAATAATAATGAAGGAGTTTTATTGCATTTTTTAATGCATCCTGCTGGTAATCAAATAAAGAAATATTTTCGGAAAATGTATCTAAATTTAAGTTAGTCCATTCGGATAGCAGTGACTCGTAAGATATTTGTTCTGCAATTTTTTGATACAATAACGGGTTTTGTTTTTCTTCATCAGTCATTTTGATGTTTTTATCTTGTCCACCAGATTAACGGTCTGATTAAATTGAATGAAATATGAGCAAAATTTATCTTTTCGGTTGTGTTTGTGTTTTTATCTTTTTCAATAATAACTCCGTCTCCCTCAATTTTCTTTATTTTCTTCCCGCTTACTAATGAAATCGTTTCTGCCAAATCAATGTCCGGATAAATTTTTGAAAAATCAATCATGATTTTATTATTTTCGTAGTCCAGTTCAACTGCATCCAACATTTTTAAATCATTTAAGAAAACATATTGCTCATAAATCGTTGTTTTATCAGAAAAATCTACAAAAGGATGACTGTCTTTATAAATTACTCTTCTTAGAGTATCCTCATATTGTTCCAGTTCAAAATACTTGAAAAATCCGCCGCCCTGATAATCTTTGACATCTTTTGATATGCCTGATTTATCATAAGCCAAAACCTTTTTCATTCGTGGCAAAACTACTGTGTAAAAATGCCCCCCCATCTCTACTCCAAGCCATTTTCTTTTGAGTTTATGTGCTACTGCGGTTGTTGTGCCTGAGCCGAGGAAGAAATCCATAACAAAATCGCCTTCGTTTGATGTGGATTCTATGACGCGCTTTAAAAGAATTTCGGAATTTTCGGTTTGAAATTGCCAACTAGTAGAATAACCATACAAATCAGTCCAGTTAGAATCTAAAACCTCTTCTTCCCCTGCATCCACCCAATATTTAGGAATAAATTTATCTTTTTTACAATTAGGGCACCCTCCCCAGTCCTCTTTTGTTTTATCGTGTTGATAACCACAATTACTACACATAAGAATTAGATTTCCTTCTTCAATCATCTGATTTATTTTTTCTTGCGAATATTTCCAATGTTTGCCTTTAGGTGGAGATAATTCCTTGCCAAAAAATACCTTGGGAGTGCCCTGTCCGCTTGAATCTCCCATGTGTCTCCAAAATCCCTCTCTTTTTTGTGCTTTTGCTTTGTAAGGATGAAAATATTTAAACTTATCAGTTAATGAGTATATAAAAATAGTGTCTATACCTTCAGGTAATTTCTTTATCTCTTTTTCCATCACATTTTTTCTAAATCTCCTTACTCCAATCTCATTCCTGAAATTATCCTCTCCAAAAATCTGATTCATCAGCAACCTAACATACATATTCCCATTGTAATCACATCTAACAAAAATGCTTCCCGTATCTTTTAAAACATCCTTTGCTAATTGTAATCTATTTTCAAGCAATGTTATCCAGGAAGCATCCTTATATTTGATAGAGTAAAAGTAATCGGCATCTCGTTCTTTATTAAACGGCGGATCAATATAAATCATCTGCACTTTTTCTTTAAATTTCGGCAGAATTGTATTCAACGCCTGATAGTTTTCGCTTTTTATTAGCCAGCCATCCAAAGAATTATCTAAATCATCAAACAAGGATAAAATTTCAAGTTCCAAGTCCTTGAAATATTTTGTGTCAATCGGCAAATGTTCATATTTTTTACTTAAATGTTTTCCCGTTAAATTATTCTCTAAAATTTTGCTTTTATCAAAATCATTCTCAATTATGTTTAATTCCTTCCATTCTTTAATCTGTTCTTCAATGTTTTCGTGATTTAAAATTTTTTCAATCAGGTTTTCGTCTTTTATCTTGTCCATCTTATCAAATGTAATCACATAATTGCTTTTTCTAACAAATTTTGGTTTGTTCCAGATTTTCACAAGTTCATCTTCAAACTGTGAAACAAAATCAATAATTACATAAGCAATTTCTTTCAAGACCTTTAAGTGCTTCAGTCGCTTTTCGGAATAATCCGATTCATCAGCTAACAAATAGCTTTTCAGCCATAAATTAAAATGCTCTTTTAAAAACTGTTCTGCATTTTTGTTAATGAAATAGTCCACTTCGTTTTGTTTCTCAAAAATTCCAAAAATTTTATTAAGATTTTCCTCATCAGGAAATATATTTTTTCTCTTAAATTCCTTTAATATTTCGTCTGTTTTAGTTACTTTGCCTCTTTCAGAATATAAAACACCGAATGTAATTTCCTTATTGTCAATATTCGTTAACTCATAAATTATATTCTTTTTTTCATTGGCTTTTTTATATTCTAATTTTGAAACATCAAAATGAATTTTATAAGAAACTCCGTTATTATTAAAATCAATAGTCAGGTTATTCCACAATTTGTCTGTTTTAACATAATAAAGCATGTGGGTTTTCCAAAATAAAGCAACATCTTTTTGATTTGTATAGACCCTCTCATAAACATTTGATTTTAAAGGAGTATAACTAAAATATATACTTCCAGATTCGGAAAAATATGTTTTAAAGAAACTGTAAAGCTTATCAAACATTTCCTCTTTAAACTCCGGAAAGTTCTTTGTTTTTTCGTTAATTTCATTAGTTAAATTGTTAAAAAGGCATTCAAAATAAGATGATTTTATTTTCATTAAATTTATAAATCCGGATGCAGAATTTCCCTCTATTTTTGCTCCTATAAAAATATTTTCCAGTATTTTAAAAAACTCTTTTTCTTTTTGATTCATTTTGCTGATTTTAGTATGTGCTAAATGAAGATTTAATTTAACAAAATTTTCTGTTTCTTAATAATAAATTTAGATTTAATACTAAATTTCTAAATTTATATTGACTTTTTAAAAGCATATAAGCAGTTGTCATTAAAATTTTCGGGTTAAATTTCTCTTTTAATTCGTCTATGCCCAATATAGGATTATTCAGACCATTTTCAGGCTTGCTCTGAAAATCTCCGAACGAATAGAGGGGTAAACAAGCATCAGTGCAGGTGTTTCTATGATTTTACATATGCCATTATTCTCATTCTTTATCTCCAATTTTCCGATTATTCTATCAATTTCAAAACTTGTTTTGAAATCTCCGAACGATAGTGAGGTGATGTCCTTATCGTTTATTTCAAAGGAAATTTTTATCTTTGGTAAACTTTAGATAATAAATTTAATTTATTTAATCTTAAATCATCAGCCAAAATCTTAATGGCATTTTTACGATGTTGTCAAAAATTTCCAGTTTATTATCCAGGCTAATTATAATTCCATAATCAAAATCACCGATATTTTTAGCAGTATTTTTAACCTGTGTTAAGCCCTCTGCTTTATCCCCGAAACCGACTTCAATAATTATTTTTTTCTTTTCATTTCTTATAATAAAATCTGCCCCGTTTGCGGATGAATCGTACATTAATTCTATCTCGGGATACACTAAAATTTTTCTCCGAAAATCATTCATGAAGATTAAAGCGATGTAATCCTCCAAAAATTTACCTTTTATTCCTGGTGGGATAATGCCGTTTAAAATACCTGCTCTCAACGACGGGCTAACAAAGAGGAACTTTATTGGTTTTCTTATTTGGGTAAATTTCTGCCCATAACTTTTTACTTCAATCAAAACACCGCTCTGAATCAGCGCATCAACAATACCCCGCACCGAACGATAATCAAGTTTAAGAACCTTACCTAACTTGTCAAAGTTGGTTGTATCTGAACTTGCAATCAGGTATAAGAGATCTTTAATTTTAGAAATTGTTTCGGAACTAAATTTTTTCATCTCTAAAATATCTTTTGTAATGAGTTTATCCATTACTCCGGAAATTAGTTCATAAATTAAAGCTCGCTTGTTTTTAAGTTGTAAAACAAAAGGAAATCCACCGTAATAAAAAAATTCTTCTTCAATTCCGGGCGGCAGTTTCAAAAAATAGCGAGTAATCTCTAATGATGAGTCGTTAAGTGTATTATATAATTCCCCGGCGTCTTTGCTGAATAATACGCTTTCAACGAGCTTATCGGATAAATTTCTTTCGGGAGGAGAGAGTCCTTTAAGAATACAAAACTCATTAAATTTTAAAGGATAAATTTCTTCGGAAAGAGAGCGTCTGGATAAATCGGGATTCATTTTCAGTTTTAAAGCCGATGAGCCGGTAGCAATAACTAACAGATTTTTATGTCCTTTTGTGGCATCAAACAAAACCTTCAGAAATAGCCCCCATTTTTCATCATAGTGAATTTCATCTAAAAGAAGGATAAATTTTTTCTTCATATCTACAAGACGGAAATCATTTATTTCCTGATAAAAATTGAAAAATTCATTGAGTTCAATTCCTTCTGCGGAAAGACGACTGACATCCAGATATAGTTTTTGATAGTCGCCTTCAAAAATTTTTGGAAAATCGCTTTGCTGTGATTTGGGAATAAATTTCGGAGCGAAATAAAGTTGTCCCAAAAGTGTTGTCTTTCCCACACCCCTTATGCCTGACAAAATATTAATTTTTTCTATTTCATCAATTTCGTCCCTTAAAAATTTTTCCAAAAGTAGGACATAATCGAAAAACTTATGTCTTGTGGGATTTGGGTTTCCCGTTGTATCATAAACATAACTATTAATTAATTTTTCCTGCTCAAAAATCCACAAACTGTAAAATTTTTCTATTTTTGTTCTTTCTGCCATTTTGACTTAAATTTAAAAATGAGATTTATTTTGAAATTTTGTAACTATTCGGAGGGTACAAAAATTTACCTATAATTTTTTGAGTAGCTGAATAGTTACGAAACATCGCCGTTAACTTAAGCATTTTTCAATATGCTGCAAGGGTATTTTCCAAGTATAATTTATCTCCATAAGATGTTTTTCATTAAAATA
>MTER01000008.1:0-438 GCA_002083985.1 Candidatus Altarchaeales archaeon A3 | reverse complement strand
AAATAATGCCAAAGTTTGATAAAATGTTCAATTTTGTTCATACAATATCGTCATGTGGCAAGGACTTTTTTCTTAAGTTAACGGATATGAGTTACGAAATTTTAATTAGATTTTTGTTCCTTTATTTTTCAATTGTATTCCAATCCAATTGAAAACTACATTTTGATTGTATTATGATTCAATTGAAATTTTTATTGCTTCCTCAATATCACTTCACAAAATTTATCACCATTACTTCTCCTTTTGGTGCAATAATAGTTGACCTGTTTGTTTATTCATTTCACCAATCATAAGTCATATTCCTCAATTAAGGTACACACTTCAGGCGTCCAATTTTTATTATCCTTCTACAAACATTTGATGGCGTAATTAACAGGTGACCGTTGGTGCTCACCACCGTAAATAGAAAAAAATTAAAAGCAATATTTTAAAAATTCC
>MTER01000007.1 GCA_002083985.1 Candidatus Altarchaeales archaeon A3 | reverse complement strand
TTGAATCACTCCCGTTAAACAATGTTATGTTACTACCGTATCCAAAAATTCGTTTAAATTCTCCTTTGTACTTTATTTGCATACTATATGGATCAAAATATAATATCTTCTTACTTCTATCGTAAAGTTCAGTTAAATAAGCATTTAAATTTTCACTAGTTCTTAAAGATATTCCTTTTTCAGTTAAATTTAATTTTATTGGTTCCTGAACTTTAATTGTCAGGGTTTCATTAGGCGCAGTATAAAAATAAGAACCTAGATATATTGGGTTATTCATAATTCTATTAAAGTTTCCACTTATGTTTAGCATTGTTTCATTTGAAAGCATTAACTGATAATTCTTGCTTATTTCTGGAATCTGAATGCTGCCTTGCCACATATAACTTTCATTTCCTTCGTTCTTTATTACATCATCAGAAGGGGTTATAAAAAAAGTATAATTTAATTCTCCGAAATAATATCTATAAGCTATTTCTTCAAATTTTTCAGGTTCTGAAAAGTTCCCATCAATCTTCCATTTGAATGTATTGTTGTTTAGCACAAAAATAATACTGACTTCTTTCGGATCTTTTTTGTCATTGAAGTAGGTTATTGTCATTTTATTACCTTTTTGAATCACTCCCGTTAAACAATGTTATGTTACTACCGTATCCAAAAATTCGTTTAAATTCTCCTTTGTACTTTATTTGCATACTATATGGGTCAAAATATAGAATTTTTTCATTGTTTTTAAAGAAATCGATATCCTGATTTTTAATATCTCTATCTGCAACTAATTTCAAATTTCCCACTTCAATAATTAGCGAGGCATTTGAATTTCCATAAATCAACAATGTAACTACAATCACCACTACAAATATCAAACTTCCTATTTTTAATAAATTTTTACTCATATTTTAAATTAATAATCCATTATAAAATTATAAAAAGTGAGAATAATTAAAAATATAAAAAAAATAATTAAATATATTTGTCAGGATAATTTGTATAAAAACGCATCATATTTAATGATTTCTAATATTATTGTTGGAGTTCTTGGTTTTGTGTTTTTGTTCATAGCAACTCATCTTTATTCAACACAAGATGTCGGGATATACACAACATTGATTTCTACAATGGGGTTAATATCTCTTTTGGCCATCTATGGGGGGTTTTATGCATTTATGATCCGCTTTATTCCATTATATGCTCCAAAAGAGCAAAATGACTTTATATTTGCATCTTTTATATTTCATATTATTATTGTAATTTTTTTATCCCTGATTTTTATACTTTTTATAAATTTTTTTGTACCAAAATTGAATTTTTTACACACTATTTTTTATGGAGGTATTTTTGTCATATTTTCTATATTTTTCGCAATTTCTTCTCTTTTTAATGGTGTGTTCACCGCATATAGAAAAACAAAATTAGTAGTAATAAAAAATGTAATGGAAAATAGTAGCAAGATCATATTATTACCATTATTTACTACTTTTTTATGTTTTGGAATTTTTTATTCTTATGGAATTGGAATAATTGTATCTGTATTTGTTTCTTTTTTCCTACTTTCAAAAATAAAAAAAATGAATGATTTTAAGGCATCTATTTTTTCAGGATATAATATTATAAGAAAAAATTTTGATTATATATCTGCAAGTTACCTTTCTATGCTTGCAACATCTGCTTTTGGTCTTTTACTCCCCCTACTCATTATCAATCTATTGTCTGCAGAATCAACAGCATATTTTTTTATCGCGTGGAGTATATTTTCTATATTTTCCACATTGATTACATCAGTAACTACTTCTTTTTTTGTAGAAGGATCTTATGATGAAAAAAATATAAAAAAAAATAGAAACAAGGGATTAAAATTTGCTTTAATCATAGGTATGTTTTGTGTTTTATTAATATTTTTATTTGGAAATTTTATCCTTGCTTTGTTGGGAAAGGAATATCTGAATTCATCAAATCTTTTATATGTATTTAGCATTTCAATATATTTATTTGCCTCAAATAGAATATACTCAACAATATTGTCAATTAGAAAAAAAATGCGAGAGATTGTGGCCTTTAATTTTTTAATAACTGGGTGTGCAATCGGCTTTTCAGTTCTTTTTTTACCTCTTTATGGATTAATTGGTATTGGATATGGCTGGATTCTTGGACAATTCATCGGGGTTGGTTGGACAGTAATTAGAAGAGAAAGAATATAAAATAGAATACATTCTTTCATCATTTTTTCTATCTCTTTTTCCAACATAAAACGCTATATGTCCTATTAGAAAAGATAAGGGAAAATCTAAAAACAGTGCCTTAAGGTATTTATTTTTTATACACCAGATACAAATAGGAAATAAATACATAATAAGATAGTTAATTATTCTTTTTCCATAGGATTTGTTACTTCTTAAAATACACAGGTCTTGTGAAAAATATCCGGGAGTGTATGAAATTGGCCATATTCTTTTTAGTGTAAATTTGTGAGAATGATAAACCTTTGCTTTTGGATCGTAAATAATTTTGTACCTTTTCTTTAAAATATACTCTTCCCAAAGGTTATCTTCACCCATTAATATCTTCTTATGCTTTTCGTAACAAATGCCATAAGGATGACGGTACTTTTCCCATATTTCCTTTCTTATTGCAGTAATTCCGTTAGTATATTTAATCTTAGAAATATTTTCAAAGTTCAAATTAACATGATTTGGCAAATTTGGATAAAGGCGCGAAAGTTCATATTCTTCAACGGGATTCTTTCCTTTTATTGGAATCTCCATTCCATGAACAGCAGCAACGCTTGGATCAGAAAAATGCTTTGTAAGATGGTATAAGCAGAAGTCATCTATTGGTGGGCAATGAGAAGAGAAATATATTACAATTTTTCCTTTGGCATGTTCTGTTCCTAAGTTTAATGAAGAGGGGTAAGTATATTTTTCCGTAGGAATTTCTAGTATTTTACATTTAAACTTTTTTGCAATTTCTATGGTATTATCTGTTGAACTATTATCTACAATAATTATTTCAAATGTTTTATCAATTTTTTGAGAATATATCCTTTCCAAAGTTAAATGTAATGCTTTGCCTTCATTCCTAACTTTTATTATTATGCTTATATCAGTCATTTTTTAACAATATACTTTTTCCCTCACAACTTTTTGGAATAGATAAATTCATCATATCACAAAGGGTTGGAAATATATCAACCATTTTCAGATTTTCTCTTTTTTCAAATTCAATATTTTTATTTGAAATAATCATGAACACTCCTTTATTGTCTTCGCATTCAGGAGCATAACCATGCATTCCTTTAACTGGTTTATTCCATCCAAAGAAATTTGGAAATATCAATGTTCCCGGATTTGCCAACCAAATTAAATCACCATATCTGTTATCTTTAAATCTTATTCTATATTTTTCATAATCTTCATCAGTTAAAATTCTTCCACAACCTAATTCTTCAAGCATTTCTCTTATTTTTTTTTCTGCCTTTTTATTAAAAAACCAAAATCTTGCCATTGGAGAGTCCAAAAATACAAGATAATCTTTCTCCAGTTTGACTGATAAATTTTGCAATTTTTCCCACATATTGATAGTATGAGTAACTTCTACCATCCCATGATCTCCACCAACGATTAAATTTACAATTTCGTATTTGTCTTTTAAAAATTTGTAAATATCTTCAACAAACTTATCTTCATACTTATGAATACGATTTGTTTCTTCCCCACCAGGTCCATAGGCATGTCCTAATACATCCGAGTCTCCAGCATGAAAATATATAAAATCGGGATTTTCATTTTTAATTTTATTTACTGCTTTTTTTATGTTTTTTTTATAATTGTGTGAAAGAAAAAATCCATCCACAGAACCACCTACATAAATAAATCTTTTGTTCTGTGATCTAAGGAGATCAAATAATGTATTTGTACTTATATATCCTTGTTTCGTTTCTGTTATTTTTTCCGATATGTCTAAATAAGGAAGCAGATTAAAGGGAATATCTATAGGATTATACCATTGCACGGGGCAGAATTTAGTTATCCCGATCTTTTTAGATAAAATTTGTAATCCGCTAAACGATTTTCCACCAAAGTTACGAAAATGTTTTGAATCAATTTTATCCATAATTTTTAAAAATGTTTTGAATCTCTTATATATTGAAGTTTTTGGTGAATAACACCACATGGTGCAAATATTTGATGTTTCTGGGTAAACCCCGGCAAATGCTGCAGGCCTGTAAGATGCAAAACCAAACTCTTCCTCAATTTTTGAGATATATTTCTTTTCTATGTCCTTCATAAAAATAGTATGCTTTATATATTCTTCTTTGAACGCATCCAAAAGGACATAACAAGTTACTTCTTTCTTATGGTTCAAATTTTCCATTTCTTGCAACAATAACACATTTTTTTCTCAATTCGTTAATATAATTAGATTCGTCAATAGAATTAGATTTCATGTTAATTAATTTTTCTAAATAAAAATTTGTAATTTTCTCATGATGAATATTATCATTGATCATCATTTCTAAAACGAGAGGCAATGGAGCGGACACAAAATGCCATGGATTATAAAACAACGAAAGGCGAAAATTTGGATTTTTATTCCTCAATTTCATACTTCTATAATATTCTGCCCACAATAACGGATTCTTAAGAGAAAATCTTTTTTCTTCTTTTAAAAATTTAGCAATAATGTCTCCTAAATTATCAGAGTTAATCTGATAATATCTTTTAAAATAATATTTAAATATAAATATAAAAATCTTACAAGTTTCTTCCCACAATTTTTCACTATCCGGAAATAAAGAGTAATCAGGATATAGTTTGAATTTTATTGCTTTATCTACCATTTCTTCCATCTGCGGAAACTTGTTATATATTTCTGAAAATTCGTGGAAAAATATATTTTTGAATATCCTGTTTCTCTCAAAGTATGAATAATGATAATTTTTAGATAATAACAATAACGCCTCACAACAGGCGTGCAATGCCTTTGTTGATTGAATTATTACCAATTCTTTTGGTTTATATTTTGGATGTCCATAAAGAAGCGAATATATTCTCGTAAACAGTAATATGATTCCTTCAAACAAGGGAATATTTTTTGCATCATAATTTGGCATCTCGTTTATCACATTTTTACCCCATAAAATTTTAGAACCATATTTGGTTTCATAATTAAATATTGAATTGGGAAGTTTTTTTAATTTATCGTAAAAAATTGGTAAAATGTCTGTAGTAATTCCAATCTTATCAGTAATATCTTTTGAAATATGCATAGATAGTAGTGATATTTTTGCTTTGTTAAAAAGATGCGGATATTTTTTACTCACTAACATAATATCATAATCATTCAAAGGCATTACTTTTTCATCTTTAATTATGACACTTCCTTCTTCTCTTCCAAAGCCGCCTGTCAAAATTATTGAAATAACACCAAATTCATCTTTATACTCCAAAATTGCATTTACAATTGTAGATAATTGATTTGAAATTTTTTCATTTATCTTCTCATCATAATATTTTGTGAAATTAATGTTTTGCAGATTCATTTTGTTCAATTTGATTTTTAAGTTTAAAAATATAAATTTTATCTTCATCCTTATAAATTAATTCAAAATAGGTAGAATTAAAAAATTTTTTAAAATGAGAAAATTCAGAAATATTTCCTTTTGTTTTAGAATAGGGATACCATGTACAAGAACGTGCGCATCGATAATCCGAATAATTATTTTCTATCCAATAAATCGTTCTTTTACTTACAACAACAATACTATTATTACTCATATTAGTTATTTCTTTTATATTTCTGTACGCGTTTGCAGATTCTTTTTCTTTAAAAGTTGTCATAAGATATTCTATAAATACTTGTACCTGAGGAATTACTATGTCTGCTAATTTTATTGTGGGAAACTTTCCACCCCTTGTTACTTCTAAGTCATCTGACATTTTTCGATTACTATACCCTATTAGGATTCCTATGCTGGCAGGATCGCTTATAACAAATGTGTTTTTTGGTGTGTTGTCTTTTATCCACATACCTGCACGATATTCTTCATAAGTTCCTGATGAAATAGAGATATTTTTAAAAGGAGCAGATGTAAGAGCATAATATGATATGGAGTAAACTGCTAAAAGTAATAAACATATTATAAATATGGATATTATAAATGAAAAAATATATGGTCGTTTTTTATAAGTTGTAATGTCGCACACAGCTACAACAAAATAAGCGAGTACATAGGAAAAAAAAGGAAGCAGATAAAAACACATCCTATATGTCATAGAAATAGGCAAAAAATAACCGACAATAATAAGATAAGTTAACATTATAGGTACAATTTTTGTTTTATTCAAAAAAAAAGCCAAAAAAAGACCGCCAAGTGAAACCATTAAAAACAGAATGGTTGATGTGGAGGAAGTAATATTATTATATTTTTCTGTAAAATTTTTACTATATATAGTTTCTTGATGAAATAATACTTTGAGATTAAAAGATAAATTTTCAAAAGATGATGAATTATAGTTTTGCAAATATATAACTACAATAAAAAATATTAGTGTGCCTAAAAATATAAAATATATATAATTTTTAAAAATTTTTTGGATAGAAAGAAAGAAATATAAAGATATAATAATGAGTGGTATAATCAAGTGTACTGTATAAGTAAAAGTGAAATATAATATGGAAACAAATAATATGAAAAAAATAAAACTATCGTCGTCATTGTGAAAAAGAAATATAAGTAAAATGCAAGAGAACAACATAAAAGATAGTAATATTGTAATAAACATCTTACTTTGATCTGCTATTTGAAGAACTGATGATGCAATAAAATAAATTAATGCCAAAAATGATATTGTAAAAAAAAACAAATATGTTTTTTTAGAAGGAGTACTAAACAGTTTAATATTTTTCTGAAACAGATATAAAATATAAGGAAATGCTATCATACTTAAAAACAATCCAGGCGTCGTATCATATAAATGTCCAATAAACCCTCCTTGAAGAATCCACCCCCCAACAAATACTCCTACAACAGATACACTTATTCTTTTCGAAACACCATATAAAAATAGTGCAATTCCGGACATAAAAACAAGATATAATAAATATGTGCTGCTCCATATTAATACAAGTGGAGGAACATCGAATATTCCTGTTTCTATAGCAAATAGAATATATGCGGTTGGAGAATATGGCGTAATATATATTATCTGATTATCATCAGTTATTTTTAAGATATATGTCGAGTGCAGATAATTAACGGAATTAAATGGAATCGGAAAAATAGTGTAACTCATGATGAAAACTGCTGGCATTATAGCAAATAGAGTTATTATAATTAATATAAACTTGTAATGAACAATATTTTGCCATAATTTTTTAAAAGAATCATTTATTCTATTGTAATTAAAAAAAATGGATGATGAGGTAAAAATCAATAATAGAATAACAAAAATAACAAAATTGAACATTTTTAAAAAATACATCACATTAGTAAAAATAAATAAAAATATTATTCCTAATAACCATAGAGATGTAAAATAAGATACTTCGTCTATTCTATAAAAGATTTTTCTAAAATAGGATATATTTGTGAAAAGATTGCCTAATAGTATTGGAATTATCAAAAATCCAGGCAACGCCAAAAATCCCTTAATAATTTCAGGAATCGGTAAAATATGGCACAGAGTTCCTGCTATTATAATATACAAAAATCCTATAACTGAAAAAGAGAATTTTTGAAAAATTTTCATCCTTTTTACTTTAACTTTATTGCTTCTTTAAAAATTTCTTCCAATTTATAAATGTTGTTTTCAACACTATATTTTTTTGCTGTATTTATGCAATTTATACTCATTTCTTTTAATTCTTCTTTATGTAAGATTGCATATTCTAATTTGTTTTTTAATTGCTCATCATTTCCTGGTTCAAATAAAAATCCATTATATCCTTCTTTTATTAGTTCTGGAATTGCACCAACATTAGAACCAATTACCGGAACGCCCACACGAAAACTTTCAATTATTATTCTACCAAATGTTTCAAAGTATTCAGATGGCATAACAGCAATATCTGAAATTTTATAAAATTTTTGGAGTTCTTCGTTTGGCATTTGTCCATAAAAAATTATTCGTTTATCTCCTTCTGCTAATTTTTTAAAATATACTTCATATTCACCACTTCCAAAGATGTGTAATCTTATGTATTTATCATGAATTTTTCTAAATGCTTTTATTAAAGTGTGGCCTCCTTTTTTTCTTTCTAGTCCCCCTGCATAAATAATATCAAATGTTTTTTTATTTGTTTTTTCTTTTTTTGATTCCGTTTCATCAATTTCAAATATGTTTGGAAGCACTATTTTTTTAGATTGGTTAAAAAATCCATAATCTAAATATATGTTCTTAACTGCATTTGAAACAAAAGTAACATAATTTGGATTGCCTATAATAATCCGATTTATCTTTGCATATATGCTGCTTATTATATCATAAACTTTATAATTATCATTTAGAAAAGGGTATTTTACACCTGCTATTTTATCAAGATATGGAAGATTATTCAATGGATAGAATGTCCATACATCATGAAGTGTGGATATGTATGGAATATTTAGTGACCTCACAGCAGAATATACAGAATAAGAAAGATAAGTTGCACCGTGTATATTTACTAAGTCTGGTTTTTCTTTTTTTAAGATTTTTCTAACTAGATAATAAGAGAGAGGATTCCAAAAATTCAACAAAAAAGTGAATATTCGTGAATATTTGGATACTTTTCCACTATATATTGGGATGTTTTGAACACTTGTAGGACAGAAACCATATACTCTAACTCCATTTACTGTCCAAACTGATGAGTGAATGGAAGCCGACCCATCATAAGGTTTTGTAGTAATAATAAAAACATCATGGCCCCTCTTGCTCATCGATTCGGCAAGTGTTTTAACGAATACTGTCCCTCCACCAAATGTATATGGAGGGTAAAAAATGCATATTATACAAATTTTCATTTTACTTGTTCATTTTTATTAATCTAAACTCTTCTTTTATACATTTTTTTAATGGTGCAATAACCCCTAATTCATATAATCTCTTATCACTTATTTTCCTATTTTTCTGTATATTTTTTCTTTTTTTAAGTGTTTTTGGAAGTTCCACCAAAAAAGTAAAATATCCTCTAACTATTGCAAAAGCACTCTCAAATCTCAATTTTATTGAATACATTATTATTCTAAAAGTACTATAAAAAATAGTAATAACAAATCCTTTGATAATGTTACTTTTTTCAAAATGTTTTACAATATTCATAAGTGTATTTTTAGTCACATAATAAATTCTGAATTGACCAATTCTACTATCTCCCCCACTAGCCCCATATTTATGATAAAGTATTGATGTTGGCACGTATAATAATTTATATCCTGCTAACCACAGATTCCATAATAAATCGACATCGTCTTGGTATATAAAATAATCCTCATCAAAACCATTAAAATTGTTAAATATTTCTTTTTTTATAAGTATAGAACCATGACCAAGAGTTCCAACATATATCTTTTTGTTATATTGACCAACATCTTTTTCAAACTGCCCTATAGCAAAACACCCTCCAATAGGAGTTATTTTACCTCCTGCGGAATCTATAATCGTTTTATTATAGTAATTAAGCGTCTTGCTAGCACTACCACATATAGTTGAATCTTTTAGTGGTTTTATTAATTCAATTAACCAATTTTCATCAACAACCGTGTCATTATTTAAAAATACTACATAATCACTTTTAGAATGGGTATATTTAACACCTTTATTATTGCCCCCGGAATATCCATAATTTTTATTAAATTTTATTACTTTAATTTCTGGGAAATTTTTCCTCACATATTCTACCGAATCGTCGGATGATGCATTATCGGCCATAATTAGTTCGCATTTTTTTACAGGGTAATTTAATCTTTTCAAAGATTCAAAACATTCTTTTAAGTGTTGTTTTCCATTATAGTTCAATATTATCACCGACACAAAAGGCAATTCTTTTTCCATCATATTTGTATTTTTTAGGTAGCACTTAAATTTTATTTTTATATTAGGACTTACGCAGTCCAACTTTCTTTTAATATAATTGATTAGGATTATAAATAAATATATTACCTATCTTTGAAAGTTATGAGTTTTTGACCCTGAAAATTGTAAAATTTTGGTGGC
>MTER01000006.1 GCA_002083985.1 Candidatus Altarchaeales archaeon A3 | reverse complement strand
GATTTTGAAAATCGTTAGGATATTTTAAAATCTCCTGATTTTAAAATAATTATAATTTCAGAAATTTAAAAAAGCTCAATTTGTGAGGTTGGGGAGTATATTTAAAAAATGTCTAAAAACATCTTTAAAATTGTCTTTTTGTTGCCATGTCAATTTTATAATTTTCAAGGTCAAAACCCCATAACTTTCAAAGATAGGTGATAAATTTAATCAACAATTTTAAATTTAAAATACACTAATGAGGGATGGCATATTTTTTCTTAACTTTATTTATATTCCTAAACCTAATTATTTGTGAGTTTAAATTTTGCTCCTGTAGTCTAGCCCGGCCAGGATATCGGACTTTCGATCCGACGACTCGGGTTCAAATCCCGGCAGGAGCAATAAACTTTAAAATTTTCTGTTTCTTTTTTAAGGCATCCTGATAGGCATTATTCACATTTTTCTTCATTTCCTCAAATTTCTCAGGGGTCTGCTCTCCGACAATCTTTTTGATTTTTGTATAAGCTGATTCTCTAAACAACGGTTCAATTGCTTTTTCATTATTATTTTCGTCTATCAGCAAAATTTTTCCTTCTGTCTTACTTTCTATAACCTCTCCAATTTCATCAATTTCAATTCCCTCGTTCCTTAAAATTTTAATAATTTCGCCGCAGTTTTCGGGAGGAACAAAAAGCATCAGCGAATCAAGAGAAACGCCAAGTTCATCAATATTTAAATTTTTAAGCATATCATAGACCTTTTTGTTTATTAAATTTTTGATTTTTGGTCCGTAAAATTTTAGAGAGACATTCTTATTTGCCCTATTTAATGAATTGTAATTACAATATTCCTTAATTTTACATTTTTCGCAATTTGGCTTTAACGGCTTACAAATATTCTGTCCATGCTGAACAAATATGTAATTAATTGTTTTCCAATAGTCCTGCGGTAAAATTTCCTGTAATTTTTTCTCCGTCTCTGCAGGACTTTTTGTCTTTATTATTCCAATACGATTTGAAATGCGATGAACATGCGTATCAACGGGAATCGCCTGCATATCAAACGCAAACGCCAAAACACAATTAGCCGTTTTTCTTCCGACGCCGCTTAATTTTAACAAGTCATTTTCATTATCTGGAACATTGCTGTTGTATTTTTCAACTAACATTTTTGAAATTTCAACAATTCGTTTTGCCTTTGTCTTGTAAAAATTTACACCTTTTATTGCATTTTCTATTTCTCTCAAATCACACTTTAAAACATCTTCCGGCTTTGAAATAAATTTAAATAAATTTTCGCCTGCATGTTTTGTTTTGGCATCTTTTGTTCTTTGGGATAGGAGCGTTGAAATTAAGACATTAAAGGGTTCTTTGCTTGAGTAAAAAAATTCTGCATAATCATTTTTTAAAATTTCAATAATATTTGTTATTTTTGTTCCTTCACTGTCTTTTTCTTTATTCAATAAATTTAAGACCTCATACGCATCCCCTCTTATCCCTCCGTTTGTCACATCAAGCATTGCATCAATCTTATGCAGTAAATTTTTCTCATGTAAAATTTTGCACGCCTTTATGAATGTGATGTTCATCGTCTCAAGAACAACCTCAAAATTTCCGGAATAAATTGCAGTCGTTGCTATTGTCCCACCACCTGCTCCCCCAGTCATTAAAATTTTATCTCCGACTTGGACATTTTTTCTCGCCTTTATTAAATTTGGAGCGTTTATAATTCCAACCGCACCGACACAGGAAACCATTCTTTCTCCGATAACCATATCTCCTCCAATTCTTAATGTTGAGCCGGCAACTAAGGGAACATCTGCCAGTTCGCTGACCGTAGAAATTCCTGCAATAAAATCAAATAGTCGTCCTACATCACCGTCATCTGCCAAATGTAAATCATCAAGCAATGCAACCGGTTTCGCTCCTTTAACATAAATGTCCCTTAATGATGCCCTTGCGACATGAAAGCCGGCAATAAAAGGATATTCGGATAAGCGGGAGTGTGTTCCGTCTACAGAAACAACAACAAAATTTCCGTTTTTTCCTACATTTTCGCTTATATTTACAATACCTGCATCGTCATGCTCTTTTGCACCCACAACAACATTTGTAAATTTCCCGCTGATATTGTTTGAGGCAATTCCACAAATTTTTTCGTGAACAAAGAAGTCACCTTTACCTCTGCTTCCGACTCCGATTTCTCCCATACTGACATTTGACTTTGGAAAATTTAATAAATCACAGAGAAATTTATTATCAATTTTTCGGTTTGTTTTCTTTACTTCTTCCAAAATCGCTTCTGTAAGTAATTTTGCGTCATTGTTTTTGCTTCCATCATCATTAAATTTTATCTTTAAAATTAAAGATGCGATTTCATTCAAAATTTTTTCTTCACTTCTTCCTTTTTTTAACTCACGCCTGCAATAACCTTCTAAATCCATTTTATTTTTTTTAAAGAAATTACTTTTTTATATCCTTTCTTTTCAATCTCATTATGTCTTTTTATTTTTGAAAATTTCTTCAGTAGATAAATATCCAAGCATTTTATCAGCAGTTTCTTTTTCATCCGGACTTAAAATATTATTTCCTGAAATAGCTTTTAAACTCTTTATAATTTCTTTCTTGAAATCCATAAATGAATCATCAGACCATTTGGTATAATGAGTAATAGAAACAACATAGTATGCCAGCCATGCTATTTTTTCTTTCAATTCTTGTGGATAAGACAACATAAGAGAATCAACATCACAACCTTCAGACAGTATTTTTTGATTTGAGTAGATTCCTTTATGAGAATCAGATAGTCCTCTGTCAAGCACATCAGCATATTTTAGTATTTTCCACATATCATCTTTATACTCCTCGGGGCATCTGCTATCCTTCTTACAAGAGTAAATAACTGCATTTTTACAACTTTCTATATAGTCATGAGGGATTTTTTCTCTCAAAAAATTTTCATACTTCTTTACCGAATCAGAACCTTGTTCTTCATTAGAGTCATTAGATTTCCTACCAAGGTCATGGATAAATGCTGCATATAAAACAGATTTTTCTTTTTGTTTGTCAATATCAAACAAAAAGCATAAGACATGCGCCCAAAACATCACTCTTGTAGTGTGTCCAATCCCATGTATGCTATGGGCTATATTTTTATTTTTGAAAAAATATTCTTCAGTTAAGGTACAACCAAGATACTCTTTGAATTTTGAAAAAGTGTTGATTAATTCACAAAAATTTTCTATGAATTGCACAGATAAATTTAAATCTTTTAATTCAAGTAATTTTTGAACCATATTTATTTCTGCATTTAAGAGTATCTTTTTACTATGAAATACTTTTAAGCTTTCTAAAGGAAATACTAATCTTTGAACTGATGGATACAACCGCAATTTATCTTTCGTTTTATCAAGCGATTGATTATGTACTAAAATTCTTTTTATAAATCTTATGGGAATAGGATCACTATTTTTATTTACCTGTTCAGAATTTTCGCAAAATACAACAAATTCTGCTGAACGAAATTGATTGTTTGTTTTATACCCTGCGCCATCTGTATTTTTGTTGTCTTTAACACTAAATATAGTTTTCCAATTAAACTCACCATATTTGCTTTTAGCAAAACTTGCAAACTTATCTGACGCTAAATTTTTTTCGCTGGTGGTCCAATAGATTTTACTATCTTCAAAAAAGTCCTTTAATCTCATCTCAAGAACACAAACTATTCCATATTTATTATCAGTATCATCTACCTCTAATAAAAAAGCATTTCGCTGAAATGCATAAAATGTATCATTTAGGGGGTTCCAGTAGAAATTAACGCATTGGTGTATTTTTTTATTAATTTTTTCGTAAAGTGGTTTTTCGTAGGGTGGAATGTTTTGTGCATTTTTATCAGTTGTTGCTTCATTTGGAGCAATATCTCTTGCTAATCGTAAAATGATATTATTTCGCTTATTTTGTACTTCTTCCACGGAAAGATCTGTTATCATGTTAGACATATCCCTGCATTTAATTCCTCCGGATTTTACAATTTCCACCAAGTTTTTCAGATGGACCAAATAATAAACATAAATTTCATTACTGCTACTACTATCTTCCTTTAATAAACCATAAAGTTCTTTTCTTACTTCATTCAAATCATCAGAAGACAAAAAATCCAATAGTTCTTTTCCTAATTTAACCATATTGTTGCCAAGATGATAAGGTTGGAGGGTGTGCTTTAGAATAAAAATTCTTACTATCTGTCTCTGAATCTGTCAAAAAAAAGTATAATCTCTCAATATTGGTCTTTCCTATAACGCCTGATTCTATTAACCTATGCAAACTCTTAATATTTTCTTCTCTTGTTATTTTTATAATTTTCTCCATACATCCATGTTGAATACCTGTCTTTTTTGATAATTTTTCAATATCTGTTGTTTGTACTTTTGCGATATTTTTTAGTTTTTCAAACAGGGGATCAGGAACATCAGGGTCAAAATCATATACTTCTATATCAATATCTATGAGTTTTGATAAATGTTTTCTTGTAATTTCTTTTATTTTTTCAACAGGTATGCCCCCATTCATTGCACCCATCCATGGAAATGCAACAGATTTAATACCTGTCTTGTGATAAATATCAGGAAATTTTTTTAGACACTCATCTATCCATTCTATTTTTGATGGTTGTTTCCAGTCATTTTTTATGGCAAAATTTAGAATCCATGTTTTTCCTGCCAGATATGAAAATATTTGTCCTGGCTTAAGTTCGCCGCTCAAACAAAGTCGCTGGTATTCTATAAACATTTTTGGATAACGTCTCCGAAACTCCAATGCGATTCCTTTTCCCATAACCCCTATACAATTAACAGTATTCACGAGTGCGTCTGCCTTTGAATTAAATATATTTCCACTAATTTCTTTATATGACATTTTAATGCCCCAATTATACTTTTTATTTTATAGGTTTGTTTCTTAATCTTTCCCACAAATTGTTCAATTCATCTTTTAATTCCTTGGTACTCACCCCTTTAAATTAGGTTAATTATTTTGGAGGAGATATTTTAAAAATCTCACCTCACTTCGTTCGGAGATTTAAAAATTTCTGAAATTTTTAAATCACCTTGCTGATGCTCGGATATTTTCAAATCTTCTGATTTGAAAATGCTTAAAATAAATCTTAAAATTGAACATTATAAATTTAATTTCAAACATCTTATTCATAAAAATATTGGTAAAAAACAAATATACTGCCCAACTATAGAAATTGCGTTTTTATTGAATGAAACATAACCTCGCTTACGCTCGGATATTTTCAAAACTCTGCGTTTTGAAAATAACCCCACTTACACGCACTTCGTTCGTGTCTTTTAAAAATCTTTATGATTTTGAAAATCGTTAGGATATTTTAAAATCTCCTGATTTTAAAATAATTATAATTTCAGAAATTTAAAAAATCTCAATTTGTTAGGTTGGGGAGCATAAATAATTATCCCAATTTTAGTGGGTCAGCATCAGAAAAATACTGGTACAACTCAATTACGATTTTAGAAATTTAAAAATACGCAATCTGTGAAGTATAGTTAAACACTCTCTAAAAATTTTGTAACTACTTGGGGGCAAGAAATTTATATGGGGAAATTTCAAAAAAAATACAAAAAATCAAAAATTTACCTGTAATTTTTTAGGTTGATGAGTAGTTTACAAAATTTTAAAGTAAATGTGTCTTTTTCTCTAAATTTTTCTCTAAATTTCTTCCGATTTTTTTATTTTTCAGTTGCTTTTCTCATCTCTCCGACAAAATTTTCCATCCCTTTCAAATCACCGGTTTTGTTTATTATTGCACTTCCGACAATTACACCGTCAACTTTGTCTTTTATCGCATTTATGTGGTTTGCATTTGAGATTCCGAATCCAAGTGCCAATGGAATTTCTTTTTTTATGTCCTTTAAGACAGTCCTTACATCCTCAATAAATTTCGGCTCAATATTTAAATTTTCTCTTGCCCCTGTAACTCCCAAAACAGAAATTAAATACAGAAATCCACCTGCCTTTTCAGATATTTTTTTAATTCTTTCTTTTGTTGATGTTTGTGCAATCAGGAATATTAAATCAATGTCATGTTGAGCGCATAAATTTAATAATTCATCGCTTTCTTCAACGGGCAGATCTGGAATAATAATTCCTTTAATTCCATTTACGCTGCACTGCAGAACAAATTTTTCAAGTCCGTAATGATAAAGTAAATTATAATAAGTCATACACACGAGGGGAATACTTTCATCTTTAACTTCGCAGCAAAATTTAAAATAAACATCAGTATTCATTCCGCTCTTTAACGCTCTCTCACTTGCCTGCTGTATGGTCGGACCGTCGGCAATAGGGTCGGAAAATGGCAGCCCCAGTTCAATAATATCAGCATAATTTTTTAAAATTCGGACGATTTCTTTACTCTTTTCAAAGTTCGGGTCTCCGGCACACACATAAGCAATTAATGCGCATCTTCCTTCTTTTTCCTTTATCTCTTTAAATTTTTCAGAAATTTTCATTGTGAAATTTTATAAAATTTAACTTATAATATTATAAAATTTAACTTATAATAATTTAACTTATAATAATTTAACTTATAATAAATTTGAATTAATAAATTTAGAATATAAATTCTTTATTTACGAAACCTTATTTATAAGAATAAAAATTTATAAGAATAAAAATAATAAAAACAGGCAAAAGTGGAAAGTAGTGCATTAAAATTATTCGGAAGATGGGACTATGCTGTTGAAGTGAAAGATATGGGGTTAAAGAGATATATAAATTTAAATCCGAGATACATTCCTATTACGCATGGGAAATTTGCAAATAAACAGTTTGGAAAGGCAAATGTAAATGTCGTTGAACGATTAGCAAACAAAATGATGCGTTCGGGGCAGGGTGCAAAAAAAATGGCAGGAAAATATTTGAGGGGCAGAGGAAACACGGGAAATAAATTAAATGCGTTAAATTTTATTGAAATCGCATTTGAAATAATAGAGAAAAAAACAAAGAAAAATCCGATACAGGTATTAGTTGATGCATTACAAAACACAGGTCCTGCAGAAGAAACAACAGCAATAATTTACGGTGGAATAAGGTATCACCAGGCAATTGACGCATCAGCATTAAGAAGGTTGGACTTCGCATTAAAAAATTTGGCATTAGGTGCGTTTGCGACATCATTTAATACAAAGAACACGCTTGGAGAAGCACTCGCCAATGAAATAATTCTGGCTGCGAATAATGATACAAAGAGTTTTGCAGTAGGGCGAAAAGAAGAAACTGAAAGAATTGCCGCATCGTCAAGATAAGCGCAAAATTTAATAAATTTAATAAAAATTCTAAATTAAATTTAAAATAGGAATTTAAAATAAAATGGGTCGTGCAGAACAACTTGCTGAAAAAGCCGTTTCAATGATGCAAAATAGGGCAAATATAAGAAATATGGCAATAGTTGCCCATATAGATCATGGAAAAACAACATTAACCACAAATTTACTTGCAGGAGCAGGACTTATTTCCGAAAGCGCCCTTGATAAAGATAAAATTACAGAATTCGCTCCGGATTCCGCGGAGGCAGAACAAAGAGGAATTACTATTGATTCCGCTAATGTTTCAATAACCCATAATTATGAAGGAAAGGAGTATCTTATAAATTTAATAGATACACCAGGCCATGTTGATTTCGGAGGCAATGTAACGAGAGCAATGAGAGCAGTTGACTGTTGTATTGTTGTTTGTTGTGCGGTTGAAGGAATAATGCCTCAAACAAAAACGGTCTTGAATCAGGCACTGAATGAAAGAGTAAAGCCAGTATTGTTTATAAATAAAACAGATCGTCTTATTACTGAATTAAAACTTACTCCAGAAGAACTTCAGAAGAGATTTATAAAAATAATTTCTGCTGCTAATGCTATGATAAAGCTGCGACAGCCAAAAGGTGTTGACTGGACGGTGGATGTAGCAAAAGGTACGGTGGCATTCGGTTCTGCCAAAAAGAAATGGGCAATAAATGTCCCGTATATGAAAAAGACAGGAATAACATTTAAGGATATTATTGATGCGTGTAATAATGAAAAACAGGAAGAGTTAGCAAAGAAATCGCCCCTTAATAAGATTGTTATGGATATGGTGATTTCAGCATTACCTGCGCCAATAGATGCACAAAAAGTCAGAATAGATCGGATATGGAGAGGGGATGCTGATAGTGAAACAGTTGCAAAAGATATGCAAACATGCAATCCAGACGGGAAATTAGCAATAATGATATTTGATATAACTTATGACAAACATGCGGGAGAGATAGCAATCGGGAGGATATATTCGGGCACAGTACATCAGGGTGATGAGGTATATTCTGTCGGAAATAAAGTAAAGATGAGGGTGCAGCAACTTGGATTATATATGGGTCCGCAAAGAGTAAATGTTGCAGCAGTTCCATCAGGAAATATAGTTGCATTAAGTGGCATTTCAAATACTTTTGTCGGAGATACTATAGCAAGCGAAATGATGACTGCATTTGAAGAAATAAAACACTATTCAGATCCTGTGGTTACAAAGGCGTTTGAACCGAAAAATATAAAGGATATCGGAAAGCTGGTTGAGGTCTTAAATGGAATGGGAAAAGAAGATCCAACATTAAAGATTAAAATAGATGAACAAACTGGTGAAAACTTAGTTGCAGGAATGGGAGAATTGCATTTGGAAATTGTTGAACATCGGCTAAGAGACAGAGGTGTTGAAGTAATAACATCCCCCCCTATTGTTGTATATAGAGAAACCATTAATAGCAGTCATGGAGAGGTGGAAGGAAAATCCCCTAACAAACACAATAAATTTTATCTCGCAGTTGAGCCGTTAGAAGAAGAGTTGTACAAAGCAGTTATAAGCGGAGAATTAAAAGGAGGAAGAAGAAAGTCAAGAAGTAAGGACTTAAGAGCATTACTGGTCTCAAAAGGAATTAAAAGTGATGAAGCTGCAAGTATTATAGACATATTCAAAGGAAATGTACTCATGGATCTGACAAAGGGATTGCAGCACCTGGATGAAACACTGGAATTGGTTTTTGATGCTTTTGAACAGGTTATGGAAGGAGGCCCGTTGGCAAAAGAGCCGATGATAAAAATGAAGGTAACTCTGCACGACGCCGTTCTTCACGAAGATGCTATTCACAGAGGACCGGCACAAATATATCCTGCGGTCAGGAATCCCATATATGCAGGAATTTTAATGTCCAAACCGACATTTTATGAGCCAATGCAGGATGTTTTTATTCAGATACCACATGAATACATCGGAGCGATAACAAGCGTATTGCAGGCAAGAAGAGGGCAAATACTGAATATTTTACAGGAAGAAGAATTAACAACAATTGAAGGAAGGATACCTATTTCAGAAACATTTGGAATTACTGGGGATATAAGGGGCGCGAGCGAAGGGCATGCTTTATGGAGTTCCCAGAATTCGGGCTATGATGAAGTGCCGCGGGAATTGCAGGAAAAAATAATTGGTTCAATAAGGAAAAGAAAAGGGTTATCTGAACAAGTTCCAAAATCCGAAGAATATATGGAACGACAATAAAAATCCGAAAGATTTTTATTAAAAAATATACTGAAACATAGGAGGTTTCAATCTTTTAAAATTTACTAAATTTTTAAATATTAGAGTTGTTGCAAATTAAAAATTTTAAAAAAATCGCAAAGATTTTAAAATATCCAAACGAAGTGAGGTTAAAATTAATAAATTTTAAAGGTGAAAAAGTTATTTTGCAACATGTCTATTGAAAATCTATAAGATTTTCAATCTTTTAAAATTTAATATTTAAAAGTTAATTTTATAGGTCTAAAAATAAAATAATATAAAAACAAAATTTAAACTAAAATATAAAATTTTTTAAAATGGCAGAGAAACCACATGTAAATTTGGTATTTGTAGGACATGTAGATAATGGAAAATCAACATTGGTTGGAAGATTGATGTATGAACTTGGAGAGGTGTCTGAACAGGCAATGCAAAAACTCAGGGATGAGGCAGCAAAAATAGGAAAGGCAACATTTGAATACGCGTGGGTAATGGATACTTTGAAGGAAGAAAGAACAAGAGGAGTTACAATAGACATTGCTCATAAAAAGTTTCAAACCGAAACAAATTACTTTACAATCATAGATGCACCGGGACATAGGGACTTTATAAAGAACATGATAACAGGAGCAAGTCAGGCAGATGCAGCAGTACTCGTTGTTTCGGTTTATGATACGGTAAATAACAAAGATGATAAAGGCGTTGTTCAACTGCTTCCGCAAACAAAAGAACACGCATTCTTATGCAAGACATTAGGTATTAACCAGTATATAATTGCGATGAATAAGATAGATGCAGTAAAGTATGATCAGGAAGCATATAATGCTGTGAAAGACGCTTTGGTTAAATTTTTAAAACCAATCGGATACAAAGTTGATATTATTCCATTTGTTCCTCTTTCGGCATTTATGGGGGATAATTTAAAGACAAAAAGTACAAATACTCCATGGTATACGGGTCAGACATTTTTAGAGTGTTTAAATAAACTCGTTGCTCCGCCAAAACCAACGGATAAACCTTTGCGATTACCCATTCAGGATGCTTATTCAATTACAGGTATAGGAACAGTTCCCGTAGGCAGAATAGAAAGCGGAATATTAAAGCCGGGAATGAAGGTTGTTTTTATGCCGTCCGCAGTTGTGGACGAAGTTAAAACAATTGAAATGCACCACGAACAAATTCCCGAGGGATTACCAGGAGATAATGTTGGTTTTAATGTTAGGTCATCCAAGAAAGAAGATATAGTAAAAGGTGATGTTATGGGGACACTGGCTAATCCTCCAAAGGTTGCGGAAGAATTTACTGCACAAATCGTTGTTTTGTATCATCCATCTGCGATAGCAGCAGGATATTCACCTGTTTTACACATACACACTGATCAGGTAGCATGTAAGTTTGAAGAATTAATAAGAACAGTTGACCCAAGAACAGGACAAACAAAGGAAGATCATCCGAAGACCATAAAGCCGGGAGATGTTGCGGTTGTCCGATTTAAACCTATGAGAAGTACAGTTGTTGAGACAGTTAAGGACTTTCCATCACTCGGGAGATTTGCTATCAGAGATATGGGACAGACAATTGCTGCGGGAATGGTTTTGGAAGTAAAGGCAAAAGAAGTTAAAATAAAAGCATAAATATACGATGGAAAGAGCAAGAATACTAATATACGGAAGTGCGAAGAAAAATGTTGAGGATGTAACAAAACAGATTATCTCTATCGCAAAGAATGATAAAGCAGTTGTCAGAGGTCCGATACCTCTTCCAACTAAAAAAATAAGAGTTGTTGTCAGGAAGAATGTAAGCGGTGAAGGAAATACGGCATGGGACAGATGGGAAATGAGAATTTCAAAAAGAATTGTGGATATTTACAGGAATGATAAAGCAATGAGGGATGTAATGAAGATACAGATGCCCGACGATGTGCATATAGAAATAGATGTAAGCCAGTAAAACTGATAAAATTTCTATTCTTCTTTTTTCTTTTTATTCTTTTATTTCTTTTTTAAATTTTTCATATAATAATTCCAATAATAATTCTTATAATTTTTTGGCAGGTGACATTTCAAAATTTATTTTGAAATACATAATTTCAAAAACGATTTTAAATTTATGAGATGATGCGTCCAACAATTAGTTTTTTCACCTCACAGTCATTCGGAGATTTCAAATAAATTTGAAATGCCCTTATTTTAAGAGCAAATTAGGTATGAAAATTGAATTATTAGGCGATATCATAAAATTTTAAAATGAACTACAAAGTGAGTGTAACAAAGTGAGCGTAAAAGTAAGAGAAATATTTTCAAGTATTCAGGGAGAAGGAATTTATGTTGGAAGACGGCAGATTTTTGTCCGATTTGTCAAATGTAATATGGATTGTGATTATTGCGATACGCCTCACAAAAAAGAAGCAAAATTTTGCACGGTTGCAGGAAATAAAAAAATTTTGAAAAACGCTGATGATGTTGCAAATGAAATTAAAAATTTATATACAAAAGATATTTTCAGCGTTTCACTGACTGGCGGAGAGCCGCTGCTTTATACTTCTTTAATTAAACAAATTTGTAAAGGACTAAACATTCCTCTTTATCTTGAAACAAATTCAACGCTTCCCGAAAGGGCTTATGAAATTAAAAATTTAATAACTTATGCTGCCTGCGGGATAAAATTAAATTATCCGAAATTTTATAATGACTCGTTAAAGACGATAGAAATTTTAAATGATTATCTAAAATCAGGAAATTTATTTGTTAAGGTTGTTATAACAAAAGATGTTGATGTCGGTCAAATTGAAGGACTAACAAGAGATATAAAAAATATTGGTGATTTACCATTGGTTTTACAGCCGCAAACAGGGATAAAATGGGACAATACCTACAAAAACACATTATTAACAATGAGCGAAATGGCAGGTAATTTTTTAAAAGATGTCAGGATAATTCCACAATTGCACAAGTTTTTGGGATTTGAATGAAAGTAAATTTATAAATTTATTTAATTACTTCGCATTCCTTTAAAAATTTTTCCGCATATTCTTCTATATTAAATTTGTTAAATACGGTATACCTATCTCTGACCTTCGGTGCAAATTTTAAGGCGTCAATTACATATTCCTTACTTATTCCAAGTTCTTTGGCATTAGTGGGCGCGCCAACATCTTTTAACGCCCCTTGTATTTCTTTCCAGCCCCCTTCATTTTTATGTGAATAAATTTCATGCAAATATGCTGAAACTATTGTTCCGACACCACATTGTTCTCCGTGTAATGCATTCGTAAATTTATGTTTTTCAGAAAGTATATCCAGCGCATGACTGAATAAATGTTCCGAGCCGGATGATGGCCTGCTTGAGCCGGCAATTGACATAGCCACACTGCTGCTTATCAATGCCTCTACCAGAATGCTTATATCTGAAAAAATTTTCTTTGAATTTTGCATTACAATTTCCGCACTCATATTTGAAAGTGAGGCGGCATAATCCCCGAAATATTCGTTCTTTTCATCCCTTGCTAACTTCCAGTCAAGCACAGCAGTAAAATTTGAAATTGCATCTCCAAATCCTGAAGCGGTTAAATTTTTTGGAGCATTTGAAATTATTGTAGTGTCGGCTATGACAGCGAGCGGAGAGTTTGTTTTAACTGAAACGCCGCCTCTAACCGAAGCATAAGGTGATGCTATTCCATCGTGGGATGCAGCAGTCGGAATACTTATAAAAGGCAGTTTATTGTTAAACGCATAAATTTTTGCCTTATCTATTGTGCTTCCGCCGCCTACACCGCAAACAAAACCAAAATTTTTGAAATTTTTTTTAATTTCTTCATCGGGACTTACAACTTCTCCTCCGATTTCACCTTGAATAATATCTACAAATTTTTTTGTGAAATTTCCGGAAAAAATTAAAGGAGTTTTTAAATTTAATTCATCGCAAACTTTCTTAATTTCATAAATTGCTCCTTCTCCGACAATTACCTTGCGAGGTAATTCTATTTTTTTCATAAAGTATTTAATAAATTTTATTTACTATCCAGACTTACGCAATTCACATTGTAAAAGGACTTAAAAAGATAATAATTTGTATCTGTTTTGCGTAAGTCTTAACTATTTTAAAATTTCATAAATTTTAAAAGATTGAAAACTTATTTAAAAATAAGTTCGCTTCGCTCCTATTTAAAAATCTTATGGATTTTTAAAGATTGAAAATTTCATAGATTTTTAGTATTTTAAAATTTCATAGAAGATTTTTAAAGATTGAAAATTTCATAGATTTTTAGTATTTTAAAATTTCATAGATTTTTAAAGATTGAAAATTTCATAGATTTTTAGTATAGTTTTCAGTATGTTTTTTTAGTTCGTTAAGTCCTTACATAATAGCTCTAAAACTGTCTCTGTTGCTTTTTGCTGTTTGTCTGGTGGATAGTCCTATTTTCTTAAAATTCTTTTAATGGACACTTTCATCTGTGCCTGAACACTTTCATCTGTGCCTGAACACTTTCTCTTATTGTCCAATCAATTTTTACACTTTCTCTTATATTCTCAACAAGCTCTCGGGCTATAATCATTAATGGTTGAGTAACAAATAGAAGTAGTCCATTAATTTAATTAAATTTTGGTAACTATTCAGCAACTATTAAAAATTACAGGTAAATTTTTGAAATTTTTACAGGTAATTTAAAAATCCAATAGATTTTTAAAGATTAAAAACCTGCAGTTTTTA
>MTER01000005.1 GCA_002083985.1 Candidatus Altarchaeales archaeon A3 | reverse complement strand
TTTCTATTAACTTATTTTATAATGCTTCATTAATAATTATATGTTATGGATTAATAATTATTAATAAATCCACTTAATATTGAGCATATTCGTAATTTTTAATAGTGGCTGAATAGTTACCAAAATTTAATTAAATTAATGGCCTACTTCTATTTGTCACTCAATCAGTAATGCTCATCAAAAATAAATCACATTCACGCTCGAAAATTTTAAATTTTTGCTCAATTTAAATGACTGTGATAAAAATGTGTTAACATTCAGCATTACCTGTTCATCACTACCAAAATTTTTGTGTCTTTGATTTTAAAATTGTAACTATTCAGTCACTCAAAAAATTAATGGTAAATTTTTTGAAATTTTAACAAGTAAATTTTTGTACCCTCTAAATAGTTACTTAAAATTTTGATGGCGTAATTAACAGGTGACCATTGGTGCTCACACTCTATAAATCTAAAAAAATAAAAAGCAATATTTTAAAAATTTCGCTTAAAAGAAATCTTAAAATTTATGTATTGCGAAAAAAAGTCATTTATTTTTTACGTCATCGAATTTTTAAATTTCAAACAAATTTACATCCACTTCTTCATCTTTCTCAATCATCTTTTTATCAGTTGGAATCTCAATGAAACCATCCGCGCTGCTCATACTCGTTATTGCTCCTGATGTTTTATATACTGCTTTCACATATCCGTTTTCCAGCTTCACTGTAATAAATAAGTGCCTGTCCGAATTTGAGACAAATTTTTCAGACATTTTTGCCTTTACCATTTTTCTTTCAAAAGGAAGATGAGTCATTTTTCGCAACGCCGGAAGTAAAAATACATAAGCATTCATCAAACAGGATGTAGGATTTCCAGGCATTCCGAAAATCAGTTTGCCATTCACATCCCCAAATAATGTCGGCTTTCCGGGTTTAATATTGACGCCATGAAATAAAATTTTTCCATTGCTTTCAAGGACTTTGCTTAATAAGTCCTTTTCGCCAACAGAACTCCCCCCTGAAATTATGGCTACATCGCATTGCAACGCCTCATCAAGCCGTTTTTGTAAAATTTCTTCTTTATCTCCTGCAATTTTAAGCATAACTGGAATACAACCTGCTTTTTTAACAATACATGCAATTGTCCAGGAATTCACATCATAAATTTTTCCATGTGTTAAATTTTTCCCGACATTGACAATTTCATTGCCTGTTCCGAATATCGCCACTCTTGGGATTGAATAAACATCTATTTCTTTAATTCCAATTGCTGCTAATACGCCGATTTTTCCAGGTGTCAAAATTTCTCCTTTTTTTAATACAACTATATTTTTCTTTATATCCTCTCCTTTCTTTCCTATATTTTCCAGTAATCTTACTGGTTTAAAAATTTTAATCTTGTCCCCGTCTCTTTTTGTATGCTCTACCATAACAACGGCATCGGCATTATCAGGTAGCACAGAACCGGTTGTAATGTATATGCATTCTCTATTTTTTATTTTAAATTTTTCATTATTTCCTGCAAAAATGCTTGCGCTTAAGTTTAAATTTATATGATTTTCCGGAGTTGCTTTTTGTGTATCTTCAAATTTAACTGCATATCCATCCATCGTTGCTTTATCGAAAGAAGGAACATCAATGCCTGCAATCACATCAGTTGCTAAAACTCTATCTGTCAATACATTAAATTTAACAAAATCCTTTATTTTTAAAATTTCTGTTTTTTGAATAGGGACAATATTTTCCTTTATGATTTTTTGTGCTTCTTCTAATGAAATAGCATTTAACATTTTGATAATTTGATAAATTGAATTATATATGGCTCTTATTTTTAACTCCTTGATAACAGCAAAATTTTTTGAAACTTCATCACCTCACTTCGTTCGGAGATTTTAAATAAATATAAAATAGCAACATCACGATATTGAATATAAGAGCCAAAATAGTTAATGAAAGTTATCAATTTTGATAACTTTTAAGGAGCAGATTTTATTCATTTGTCTTATGAATTTTGAAAAATATTTTTACAATCTATTGACTATTTTCTCCGAAATCCAACCATGTTATATCATGTGTTTTTAGATTCATCACTGGAACCTTTGCTGGTGTAGGTACATGTCCCATTTCTTCCTGAAATTTTGTCCTGCCCTGAAAACACCCCGAATTTATCAGATGAACATTCCTATAGTTATCGTAACCTATCGCGTGTACATGTCCGCTGAGAATAACATCAGGAATATTTTCAATAGATAGATAATCTTTCTCAGACGGGAATATATCCGCATAAATCGGCGAAAGATGTCTTTTCTTCAAAAATTCCTTCATTGCTTTTTCAGGTGCGGAATATGATAATCCGGGAATTGCCCTTATTAAATTATCCAATGCCTCTCCGTGATACATTAAAACATTAACTCCTTCCATAGTTACATAAGCAGGATTTCCAACCAAATGGACATTTTTCATATCGTAAAATTTCGGAGCAAATTTTTTGCTTATTTTAAGCTGCGGCTCAGAAATTCTTACTGCATCGTGATTTCCAGGCGAAAGTATTACTTCAATATCTTCGGGAATCCTACTTATTAACTCCGCTGCAAAATCATACTGCTTATATATGTCAGATAACGCCAGTTCTTTATCCTGGTGAGGATAGACGCCGACACCATCAACAATATCTCCTGCAACCAATATATATTTTACTTTTTCTGCAATATCAATCCGGTTATTTTTTAAATTTAACCAGTCCAGAAAATTTTCAAATTCTTTCTGTAAAAATAAAATACTTCCTATATGAAAATCAGAAGTAAATACAGCATAAACATCTTCTTTTGCTTTATTAGAAACAAAGTCGTGAGGCATATCCGGCTCTACAATATCCGATGCAAATATTGCTTTGCCACCTTTTGCAACCTTTCCTTTTGCCCCGATTACTTCATCATATACCAGACCCTTTACAACTTTCTCTACATCCGGCGACATTCGTGAAAACATACCCTTACTCATTATTATTTTTGTATCTCCTGTCAGGTCATCAACGGTTAGCGTTATTGTACCTTCTTTATTTTCAAATTTATCACTTATCATCCCGATAATATTAACTTCATCCCCTTCTTTTAGTTTCTCTATATCAGTGGCACCTCTATATTCTATCTTTTTTCTAATAATTGTACTTAATGTTTTATACTTGTCTTTAAAATATGCCGCAAAGTCGGAAATTTTTCCGTCACTCGCACATTTATAGTCAAAAATTTTAAAATTTGATTTAATCGCAAGTCGTTTATTTCCTTTGTTTTCTTCTTTATGTTCTTTTTTATATTCTGCTTTCTGTCCTTCTTTATACTCCGCTTTAGGTTCCTCTTTATACTCTGCTTTATGGTCTTCCTTATACTCTGCTTTATGGTCTTCCTTATACTCACTCTGCTTTATGGTCTTCCTTATACTCTGCTTTATGGTCTTCCTTATACTCTGCTTTATGGTCTTCCTTATACTCTGCTTTATGGTCTTCTTTTGGTTCTTCCTTGTGTTCTTCCTTATGCTCTTCTTTAAGTTTTCCTTTGTTTTCTTCTTTTGATTCTTCTTTATACTCTTCTTTCTGTTCCTCTTTTGATTCTTCTTTATGTTCCTTCTTTTGATTCTTCTTTATGTTCCTCTTTATGCACCTCTTTATGTTGTTCTTTTAGTTTTAATTCTTCTTTGGTTTTTTCTTCACCTTCTTTATTTTCTTCCTTCTTTTCCTCTTCTATACACCCTGTATTTTCCTCTTCTTCTCCTGCCTTTTCTTTTAATTTTTCCCTTTCTTCACTCGCTTTTTCCTCTTTTTTTATGCAGAATTCAATAATAAATTCTTTCGTAACTATGTTTGTTTCGTTATATTTAGCAATCTTTATGATGTTTTCTATGCCACCTTCCTCATAAATTTTATTCTTTAGAATATATTCATAAGCATGCGTTGTAAGGATTAAATTGTTTTTTATGAAATTTTCAACGATTTCTTTTGCTGTCTTTTTATCAATCTTAACTGCATTAAGTATGTCGACAATTTCATAGTATTCCTTTCCTTTAATTATATTTTCAGACATTCTCAAATTATTCAAAATTTATCGTATCAATTCCCAGTTCGGAATTAAATTTCTTCTCTGCTTTTGTATCAAATTCAAATATTATACATTCCACAAGCAAATAAACAATTGCATTTTTTCGGACGCATCCCAAATTGACTTTATCTTCCCTTCCGAATCCGGCATGAATATGGATTTTAGGTTCGTTTTCCTTCTGGAATATTGTTCCGAATCCCAAAATTTCCCGTCCATCATCAAAATATTTCCACATCAGAACTGGCGGAACCGAAATTTTTTCCGGACCTGCTACAATGCCCGCCTCTTTCATTCCTCCTAAAAGAAGAATTGCTCCGCTTGTTATATTTTCTTTCTTAACAAGTGCCATAAGTTGTTCAAGTAAATCGTCATTATGCTCAAATTCTACTACAAATATCCTTTTTAGATTTGTTGATGTGTATTTCATGTTTATAATTTCATGTTTATTTTTATATGTAATTTTTTGAATAACTCGTTAATTATTAATACCGAAATAAAATGAATTTAGAAAAAATAAAGGAAATTAGAGAAGGAATCATAACAAAGGAAAAATTTGAAAAATGTGTGAGAGAAGGCAGGATTGTTGTGCTGAAAAATTTAAATAATGAAGAAATTTTGGGCTTGGGAGAAGGCATGCTGACAAAAATTAATGCGAATATAGGCATCGGAGAAGGGAGCGATATCAAAGAGGAATTACATAAAGGCAAAATAGCTGTAAAATACGGGGCGGATACCCTGATGGATTTAAGCATATCAAATTTTGATGATGTAAGAAGAAAATTTCTCAAATCGTTTGATGTACCTATAGGAACTGTGCCTATATATCAGGCGTACATTGAAAGGAAGAAAGATATGACTTCAGATTATGTATTAAATATTATTGAGAAAAATTTAAAAGACGGCGTAAGTTTTGCGACAATACATGCGGGAATAACAAAAAGCATAGTAGGAGATATAAAGAAATTTAAAAGGGCAATTCCGGTCACAAGCAGGGGCGGTGCATTACTTGCGGCATGGATGCTTATGAATGACAGCGAAAATCCGTTATATGAAAATTTTGAATATATTGCAGAGATGTTTAAAAAGTATGATGCCTGCATAAGTTTAGGGGATGCATTAAGACCTGCATGTATAGCAGATGCGAGCGATTATGCGCAGTTTGCAGAGTTGATAAATTTAGGAAAATTTGTGAAAATTGCAAGGAAAATAAAGGCAAAAGTTATTGTTGAAGGGCCCGGACACATTCCTTTAAATGAAATTGAAAGCAATGTTAAAATGGCAAAGAAAATTTGTGATAATGCTCCGCTTTATACATTAGGACCATTGCCTACAGATATTGCTCTTGGCTATGACCATATTGCAGCTGCCATCGGAAGTGCGGTCGGGGCTATGCATGGAGTTGATTTTATATGCTATGTTACACCTGAAGAACATTACTCTTTGCCTGACGAAGAAGGAGTGAAATCTGGAGTTATTGCTTCAAAAATTGCCGCACATATTGCAGATATTTGTAAATTGAATTATGTAAAGGAGGATAATGAAATGGCTCTTGCAAGGAGAAATTTAAACTGGGATAAAATTTTTGAGTGTGGGATAGATAAAAATTTAAAGAAGTCAAAAAATTTAAAAAATAAAAAGCCGTGCACAATGTGCGGGGATTATTGTGCTTTAAAGATAACCGAAAGGTATTTTGAAAAGTAAATTTTTTATATTAGCAAAATGGGTCATGAAGAACACTTAAAATATGCTTCAAAGGAAGTTAAAAGAGCAGTTAATTTTGCTGTCTTAACAGTAAGTGATACAAGAACAAAAGACACAGATGAATCAGGAAAAATTTTATGCGAAATTTTGAAAAGCAACGAATATAATGTTGTTTATTATGAAATTGTCAAAGATGATGAAAACGAGATAAGAAATTTTATAAATAAGGCAATTTCCGATGAAAATGTTGATGCTGTAATAACAAACGGAGGCACAGGAATTTCCAAACGAGATGTAACAATTGAAACAGTCAAGGTTTTTTTTGAAAAAACATTAGATGGATTCGGAGAAATTTTCAGATATTTAAGTTACGCTGAAATAGGAAGCAGGGCAATTATGTCAAGAGCAACAGCAGGAGTTTGCAAAGGAAAGGTGATAATCTCAATTCCCGGCTCGCCAAATGCTGTCAAGCTTGCAATGAATAAAATTATAATTCCGGAAATTTCACATATAATATGGGAAATAAAAAGACAAATCAAATAAGATATATCAAATAAGAAATTTTAAGTCCTTAAATTTTTCTTTTAAACTTCTATTCAGTCCTGTTGTTCGTTGATTAAAATTTCTTGATCTAACCCCTTTTTGTATTTGTGTATAATTTCAATTAGTTTTAGAAGTTGACTTTCGCCTATCAATTTGGTATCAAAGTTTGTTTTTTGGTTATCGTAGCGGTCTCTGTTTCCGTGGTTTTTTATTAAATTTTCAATATTGTCAGGTATAAAAAATTTTGTCTTATTGGCAAGGTATTTTTTAAATTCATTCATATAAATGCCAATTCCTGCAAAGTCAAAGTCACCATAGTGCATATATTTATTAGGAATTGATTGTAGCCATTTTATTAAGTCCTTACTTTGGTTCTGAGGGTAGCGACTTATAAAAAGAGGAACAATATTCTTAAATAAATGCTTTTGCTTTTCAATGTATCTAAAATTTTCAGGATTTTCTACTCCTACAATAGTTATATCTGGCGATGGAATAAATTTTTCAAAATCATAAATGAACTGAAAAGTTCCTTCAATTGTATTAATTGTTGTTTGATTTTCATTAAGTGTTACTTTAATAGGCTCGTAGCAATTTACTAAAAAACCCTTGAATGTCCTTACTTTGAGAATTTTTGAGTCAGATGCAACAATAACTAATTTATTTCTGGTTATATCTTTTTCTTTTATTAAATCAATGTATGCCGTCAGGTTGTTGATAGAATATCTATTTTTCAAATAATTATCTAATGAGTTATTATCAAATATTTTCAAGGTTTTTTTTATTCTGCCACTTCTTTCAATTATTCCTTCTAAAACTAATTCTTCAATCAATGGATCCTTTGCTAAACTATTTGATATAATATCTCCTTGCGAAAGCTGGAATAATAGCTCAGCGATATGAACACTTATTTTTTTCATTGTGTTTGGGGCAATTGTTGAGTTTCAGGGTTTGAAATTTTTCTCACTAATCTTTTAACACTTGTCACATTATTTGAATCTTTTACTACTAAATAAGTATATTTGTAATCAGCAGCATTGTATGAAGTTGGAGAACTATTAATAAGTAAGATGTTTCTATCATTTGCAAAATTCAAGATACCTTTTACATTAGTCGGGTGAAGTTTTCCGATTTCATCCATCATACAATGTAAACGAAAATCATCTTTATGTTTTTTAGCAGCTCTTTCCTTGAACACATTTAACAACATTATATTTATCATTGCTTTTACTAAAATATCTGTTCCATCAGAACCAACATTTTTTAATTTTTCTACCCATCCTGAATCATTATCGTTCTCTTCAATTCTAAACTGAAGATCAAAGGAATCAGGGAGAGTAATTTCTGTTTTATTGGAGAGAGGTATTTCTTTAATCAATTGTTTCAGCAGAGAAATTGCTTCTTCTTTTTTGGCTGGTTGCTCTTTTTGTGCAAAAAGATTTGAATCACCTAACACAAAACCGTTTTCGTCGTTGAATTTTTTTATTTCTCTCAATAATTGAAAAATTTTGTTTGCACTTGGAGTTATCCTTAAACTCATACTTTTAATTGCTTGAACAAATTTTCTTGCTACAAAGTCCCTATTAATATCATTAATAACCGTTTGAATTTCACCTTCTTTGGAGATTAATTCATCTGTTTCTTTTCCGATTTGTCTAATAATAAGTGCAATTCTTTCCTCAACGCGCTTATTATATTGTTCTATTTTATTTTCTTCTATAAACTCTTTAAGGGACTCAGCAAAATCTATGTATTCTGATTTTTCAGTGAATTTTGTTTTAAAACTAAATAAGTTGTTTTCTTCAAAACTACCTGTGAATTTATTAACTGCATTCTGCAAATTTGTAAATTTATCCTTCTGCAAATTGTAGGTGTTGTTTAACTCCCAAATTATTTTAGTACCGCGAGCGTCTGTTTTATGAACTTCTGAAGATTTAGAAAAGTCAACGGAATTCCTTATTGTTTGATACGATTCTGTTTTCTTGAATGATTCAAAATCCATCAAATCATCTTTAAATTCTTCCAATTTTTGAGATGTTGCTCTAATTTCAGCATCAATCTGTTTTTCCTCCAGTAAGAGCTTGTCTCTTTGTTGATTGTATTCGGCTGTATCTGTTTCTAATTGATTTTCAAGAGCAGATTTTTCCTTTCTAAAATAACTTTCTTTATCAAGTAAATTTTCTTTAATATATTTGTATTGCTCCACAACTGAAATATTCTCATCAATAAAATTCAATTCCAAGCAAATTTGTTTGATTTTCCCATCAATTTTCTCTAATTGATGTGTGTCAACCCCTTTATTTTCAAATTCTCTCTTTTGCTCCTCCTTTATTTCTTTTTCTTTCTCAGTAATTTCTATTTTTTTGGAGTGTATTTCTTTGTCAATTGACTTTAGTTTTTCTTCTAATTTTTGTTGTTCGGATTTTAACCCGCTCTCTTTTTCTCTTTTTTTGGAATCAATTTGCTTGTTTATATTTGTCTCAATTGCTTGGATTTCTTCTTTTAATTTTATCTCTTCTCTCTGAAGCAACGTGCGTTCTTTTTCAAGTTTGTCTAATGTTGCCTTTTTTTCTGCTTCTGCATTGTCTTTTAGTTCAATTATCTCTCCATTCAATATGTTTAATCTTAATTTATTTTTACTTATAATATCTCCATTGCTTTGCCTTTTTTCTTTTAATTCTTTAATTTTTGATTGGAATTTTTGGTTTATTTTTTCTAATCCTTCTTTAAGCTGACTATTTAAATCTGCAAGAATATATTGAACCAGTTGACTATCTTTCTTTATATCTTCTTTTTCTTTTTCGTAATCCTCAACTTTTTTGACATTTTTAACTATCTTATTTGTATCTATTTTGATACAATAAAAACTTCCTTCACTTTCCTCTAAAACCTTTTCTGGATTTAGGTCTTTTTTAAATAATACGTTCTCTTCATCAATTATCTTTCCTATATTTTCGTCCCAGTTTGGAATTTGTTCATTTAACCAACCATAAAGTGAATCTTTGCTGTCATTAAGTTTTTTATCAATTGCATTGATCTTTTCAAAATATATCTTTTGAGTATCCGTTTGCTTTTCAATTTTTCTATTAATCTCTTGTTTTAATCTTGAACTTTCAAATTCCTCTTCTTTGTGTAAATTTTCAATTTTTCCGTTTGCTTGAATGATTTCATTTTCTGCTTTAGAAATAGCCGCATTCAGAGATACGATTTCTATATCACGGTTTTTTATTTCATCTTCATAAAATTTTTTGTTTTTAACCTCTGAGATTTTGATAAGTATATCTGTAATTACGGATGTTTTTTCTCTCAATAATTCTTTTTTTCTTATAATATCATCCAGATATTGTTTTCTTATATCCTCAAAAAGCGATTCATAATCATCATTTATTTTTTCTTTGAATTGAAGAAAATTTTCTTTGAATGTATTTTTTTCTGCCTGTTTGCTATTTTCAAATTCCTTTTGCTGATTTAACATGTCTTTGAGTAAGGCCGTATACTTTGATTCTATGTCAAAGAATTTGGAAGTTAAAATTTTCTTTTCTGATGATATGTTTTCTTTTTCTAATTCTAATGATTTCTTCTTTGATGCCCTTTCAAGAATTGTTTCTATTTTCAATTTCTCGTAATGTTTTCTTTCACGCTCAACATCATTAAGTTTATGTTTATGCACTATTATCTGCTCTGTAATCATCCCCTTATTTTTCTCAAAAGTATTTTTGATGTTATTGAGATTTTCTTCAACCTTTGTTTTATTAAGTTGTTCTGTTTCTAACTTTTTCGTAAATAGTGGCTGCTCTTTGTTTACTTTGTCCAACGCCCAACATAATTGAATATATACTTCTGTTATCTTTTTATCTAAATTTTTAAAATCAAGATATATGTTAATAACATTTTTTGCCTGGGTTTCAACAAGGCATTCACCATTCTTCTCTTTATCAGTCCATTTTTTGAGGTCGTTCAACCCGGACTCAAACCCCTTAAGGTGGCTTTGAGAATAGGTATTAAGGACTATTTTTATCTCCTCTTCATTAAGTGACTTGATGATTGTCTCCTTTACAAATTCTGCACTCAAATCAGTATTCAGAAAAACATTTGTGATTGTTCTTGGAATGTTGTGATATTGTTTGCTCTCAAATAGGGCATACTTTCTGAATTCGTTTGGCAATTCTTTATTGTTTCCATAGATAATATCTCTACATCCTTCATAATTCTGTATTATTTTAGTATAATAAATATCCCTTCTTCCAAATACTTCTCTTATTTTATCCTGAGTATCATACACTTTACCTTCTTTATCAATAAAAAAACTTTTGTCAAAGGCAGAATTAAAGAATCTGAAGGCGGCTCTTCCTTGCGATTTAAACACCAAAACACAATAATGTCCATTTTCTGTTTGAATCTCAAAAACAAGATATGAATTTTGAAAGGGAAAATAATATTCATCAAAGGGCTTTTTCTCTTTTGTTATTCCTATTTTTAATTTATCCACATTGTAAAAGAAAAGCAAAGCTCTCAACAGGGTGGTTTTACCAACACCTTGTGTTCCTATAAAATGAACATTGCCGTCAAGATTGACCTCAGCATACTTAATACCAGCACTGTTAATAAATACAACTTTATTTAAGAATCTCATTTTTTGTAGGGTTTATATCCTCAATCGGATGAATGTTAATTGTTAACACTAACTGTTCAAGATATTTAAATGAGGACAATACTTTGTATTGTCTTGTGATTTCATTTTCAAGTTCTATAAATGTATCATTTACAAGCATTGCTAATATTTTGTCTATTATTTCAGAATAATTCTCCTTTCCTGTATACTTCTTTAAGCCCTCTAATTTAGATTCTAATTCTGCATCAACATTTACTTTGCTAAGTATATCTGAGGGAGTAAAGCGATAACCATCACCAAATGCACTGTCGTATGTTTTGAAAAAGTCAATAATATCGATCCATTTGTAAGCCATTTCAATTTTTCTTTCAAGATTTACTTTGCTTTCTTGCCTACTAAAATAAAAATATTCGTCTCCCTTCTCCAAAACAAAACCAATACCCTTAAAGTATTCGTATAAATGATTGTAGTTTTCTTCGGATTCTATAATGGAATAAAGCCCCCTAATTTCCGAATTGCTGCTATTATAACTAATAATTTGTCCTTTACTTAGGATTTCAAATATTTGTAATGTTTTTGGATGTATTTCCATTCTTTTAATTTAATTTTCTAAATTAACATTTAATTTTTATGTCTTGCATAATATTTGAATTATTTAGCATAAACAATTACATATTCAATCCCTTTTTTTATTTTATATTCGTCTGTAATCTTAAATATATCTTCATATTGGGAAATCAATTGACAAAATATTGTAATTTGTTCATCAAATGAGGGCTCTCTTGGAAAATGGTAATTCAAGATAAATTCAAAAAGGTTATAACTAGATGCAACAAACCCATTTTTTATTTCCTCTAAATTTATTTGTATTTCTTCTTCGGTTTGGTTCTCTAAATACTCGCTTGCTATTTTGTCCGCAATTGGCCATTTTAGATTAACCACCTTGTTCACGATGTGCTTTGCTACCTTTTTGATGCTTGCAAATGCATCTTCATCTGTTTGCAGGTATTCAAGTGATAGATTTAATGGATATGATGGATTTGGCTCAAAAATCACAGAGTTATTTTGTGAAAGAACTGACTTATAATTTGTTGATGTTTCAAGGATAAATTGGTCTTTTAGGTACTTAATCTGTCGCAGTTTCTCAGCAATCTTGTTTTGATACTCAATCTGGTTAAGAAAATTTATGATCTGCTTTTCAATTTCAATAAGGTTGTGTGTGGATTTACTTAGTTGATTTTTTATTTGAATAATAATTTGATTAAGCTCTTCATCTAACGCTGACTTGAAAAATGTTCGTTCATCTTCTGAAATAAGTTTCCGTGTTTGGTCAATAAGAGATTTAATATATTCTCGTTTCTTATCTAGATTTTCAAGTTTTGACCTCTTTATTTTGTAGTTCGATTCGTTTTTAAATGTGGTTTCAACATTTCGTTTTAAATCTATAATATTTCTTAAAGTAACGATTCCGATTTTTTTCAATGTGTTTTTAATAATCCGCAAGTAATTATATTTCCTTTGTTCGTTAGATTCGTCAAAATAATAAGATATGTTTTGCTTTACATTTTGAATATTTTCGTTTATGTAAGAAGTATTGATGTCTTCATTAACTTCCAAAACTTGTTCAAAAAATTGCAAAAATAAATCATCAATTTCAATGAAATTGCTGTTTTCACTAATTACAGAACGGTCTATCAGATATTGAATTCTGCTGTTTTGATTATCAACTAATTCAAGAGCGTACTCGTATTTGTAAGAAGGCAATTTACGTTTTTTAAACATTTCATCAAGGAGTTCTTGTTCTTTATAGAATGCTGAAAACAATTCTCTTATACTTGAAAATTTAGTCATTTTTATTTATGGATAACCTATAATTAATGTTTTAACAAAGTAAGAAATTTATTAGAACTATGGTCAAATCAATTTTTCACATTTCCTGTCTTTAATTTCAATTCTGCACAAATTTCCCTTCTTTATTTCAATGTCAAAAATTCCAAACCCCTGTAATAAATTTCCAAGAAACGGCTGATGTCCCACAAGCAAAATTTTATCTTTGTCTATGTAGTTTAGATGATTTAAAATTTCATCAGGATTTGCCAGCGGATTTAGCAGTCCGGTTATCTTTATTTCCTTCTCAAATCTGAGTTCTTTTGCAATTATTTTTGCCGTTTGAATTGCTCTCGTTAGAGTACTCGAAAATATTTCATCAACAGTTACATTTAAATTTTTCAATTTTTCTCCTGCTTTTTTTGCCTGTTTTTTTCCTTTTTCAGACAACTCCCTTAATTCATCAATATCTCTTTCTAATGCTTCGCCATGTCTAACAATATAAATTTCCATTTTTAAAATTATAACTTTTTATCTTCAAAAATAGTTAAAATTTTTTTAGCAAAGCGATGTCCTTTTAACTGCTTTTTTGGTAACTTCTCAACAACTTGTGGAAAGATAATATATAATTTGTTTTGTATTTTTTGTATTTGTTTTTTATAAAAATGAGCAGTACAAAATTTATTCACCCTAACTTATTGAGAAGTTACTATATTATGTTGGCACAGCAATCCGCTATAATTAGGAAAATTTTAGGATTTTTGCCTGCAAAAATCCTCTGCTTTTTTGCCATCGCTTTTTTACTTATGTGATCTAAAAAAGCGATACTTATTAAAATTTAAACATCCCCAACAATTTCTTCAAAAATATCTTCCATTTTTACAATTCCCCTAACCTTTTTATTTTCGTCAATAACTATAGCAAATTTTAGTCGCTTTTCTTTCATTTCCTTAAATGCTACCCCTACCTTTTTCTCCTTCACTACAAAATACGGTGCAATTAAAATTTCTTTTAAGGATGCCTTTAGTAATTTCTGTGATTCGGGCAAGTCCCTGATTTTAATCATGCATTTCAGCCCTTCTTTTACATTTAAAATTCCTGCAATATTGTTGTTGTCATAAACAATAATAAAATCGCTTTTTGCATTTGTTAAAATTTCAGATATTTTATTTTCCTCTGAATTTATATTTAATGTTTCGGCATGCATTATCGGAATCATCGGTTCTGCAACAGTAACATCATTAAATGCCAGTACCTTTTCTATCATTTTCTTTTCCTCAGGCAATATATCTAATTTCATCTGACTTTGTTTTAACATTGATTCTAATTCTCCTTCCTCAATTGCCCGCTCTTTCTCCTTTTTTATATTTAAAATTTTAAAAAATAAAACTGTTTCTTTATTAAAAAACCAAACTATCGGATACATAATTTTTGAAATTTTTTTAAGCGTCGGTGCAGAATATAAAGCAAATTTTTCATTTTCAAGTCCGTATTTCTTCGGAACTACCTGTAAAAATATTAATGCAAAGATTGTCATTCCAATATCAATAGCTGCTATCCCCATCCAGCCGATGGTTTCCTTTGCGATAGCTGTCAGTAAAGTGGTTGCAATAATGACACAGGTAAGCTGCCCGCTTAAAATGAGAATTAAGGTCTTATGATAATTATCCCTGAAATATTCAAGAAGTTTAGAGTTCTTTGCCTTTATTCGTAATAAATGAGAAACTCTTTGCGAAGGAATAGAAACAAATGAAATTTCCGATGCTGAAAGGAAAAATGCGAAAATCATCACAACAATACTTATTCCGATATATAAAGATATTTGAATTAATTCCATTTTTATTTTTGTTCCTCTTGTTCCTGTTTTTTATGAATGACCTTAACTGTCTTAATTTTATTTTTTTCTAATTTGTCAACCGTAAATTTAAAATTTTTGAAGTCAAGACCTTCACCTTTTTTTGGCAATCTTCCAAGTTTTGTTATTATGCATCCGGCTAAAGTTCTATAATCCCCATCCGGTTCTATATCCTCATTAAAGAAGTCCCCAACATCCTCTATTTCTGTCACTCCCGAAAACAATACAATATTTCTATCTTTATCCAAGACGATGGTTGTGTTTTTCTCCCAGCTTTCCGGCATCTCTCCAACAATTTCCTCAACCAAATCATCCATTGTTACAAGTCCTGCTGTTCCACCGTATTCATCAATAACTATTGCAGTTCTGATATTTTTATTCTGCATGTCCTTAAATGTATCACTTATATTTTTTGTTTTCGGAATAACATAAGCTTCCAGAATTTTTTCTTTTATTATTTCACTTAATTTTTTACCATTATTCTTTACTATGTCAGCAAGCACATTTTGTGTATTCAATATCCCTTTAATGTTGTCTATATTATCTTCATAAACAGGAATGCGTGAATAGGGTATTTCCATTAAAAAAAATTTTATTTCATCATCATCTGCATTAATATCAATTGCTTTTACCTGCGTTCTGTGTCTCATAACATCTTCAACATTTATGTCTTTAAATTCAAAAATATTTTCTATAAAGTCCTTTTCATCGGATAGAACAACGCCCTCTTCTTCTCCGATAGTTGCCATACTGATTATTTCTTCTTTACCGATTTTCTTATTTTCCTGTTTTTCAATCTTAAAAAATTTCAGTATTGAATTTCCAATGTTATCAAACAAGACCCCTAAGGGATATAAAATTTTTATGACATATTTTATAAATTTTGAAATTTTTAATGCGTGCTTTTCATTTCCGATGGCATAACTTTCTCCCATAATTTCCGAGAATGTTACAAATAGCAAGGACATAATAAGAATTGCTATTAACACTCCTACTTCGCCAAAAATTTCTATTGAGGCATCTGCTGCCAGTGTCGTACCAAAAATAATACTTATCTCTGTTCCAATCAGAATTATAACAAGCAGGTATTTATGTTCTCTTACTTCTTTTAAAATTTCGCTGTTCTTTACTTTGGAATTAACCTTATTCTTGTTCTTGAAGTTGAAAAAATAGCAACCTCGGAACTTGTAAAAAAGAATGCGGATACAACCGATAGAATAACCAAAATTATTACTGCAAAAATGTAGAATATATCCATTTTAAATATAGAATTGCTTTTACCTGCTTTTAGTCATTAAAACATTTCAAATTTCAAAGGTACTCTTAAATCTCACTTGTACAAATTCATTCATATACCTGCAATCTCCAAATTTATTTTTCAAAGAGTATAATTTCACTTTCTTATGCTTTTAAATTTTATGCCTTTAAATTAAATGGGGCTCAAATAATTTCATTTTGTTTGCTAAATTTAACATTTTCCCCTCAATATAAAAATTTCCTCATATAATTCATCCTGTTTTAATAAAATTTTTCCTTCATTTGACAGAAATAACAAAGATATAAAAT
>MTER01000004.1 GCA_002083985.1 Candidatus Altarchaeales archaeon A3 | reverse complement strand
TCTTTAGTCAACTTATCTTTCTCGTTGATTAATCGGTCAGGATAGCTGCTATCAAGTTCTTGTGATATTTTAAAAGATTGTTGTGAGTTATGAGAAATTAACTGCTTCAGTTTTTCCCCATAAGTTTGAATTGTTTCAATCATTATGGTTTGATCTTTTTCCTCACGATAATTCCTTTCACGATAATTCCTTTCTATGTTTGGAACTTTCTTAAATAATCGTTGCTCTCTAATTAAATGCACCTTTACAGAATCAAGGATTGTATTTATTTCAGGGGATTTAATTCTGAGTATATTTCTACTTACTGCTTCAGGCAATTGATCTGCGTACTCATTAAGGAGAATATCCCTATTCAAAACTCTGTCTGTGCGATGATCTACCCATGTGTTCTCATCTATTCTTCCTACGGGCAAGAATTTTGAAATATTTTTCCAGACTTCATTTTCCAATTTATCTGAATAGTCAAACACACCTAAATTTTCTCCATTTTGAGTAAAAGTGAATTTTACATTGGATTCATTTTTTTCTGTTTTTTTGGAAATAATAATAGCGATATTGTCTTGAAGAAAAACCGAAATCTTTTCAAATAATAGTTTTTGAAAAAAAAAGAATTTTCTATTGAACAAATTAAAAATGATGTTCAATATCATAGTTTTTCCAAAACCATTTGGCCCAGTAATGATTCGCAGGTTTTCCTTATTGTTGAATGAAATATCATAGTCAAATATTTCAAACAATTTTTCTATTTTAATTGAGTTTATTCGCATTTCATCCTTCATTTTTCTTTAAAAATTATGAGACAGTTTTATTTTCTGTTGTTATAAATTGTTGCCCTAAATATTAATTTATAATTCTCTCTTACAGGAGTATCGGCTGCAAAGTAGATACACAACCAAATTAATGGTCACCATTTTGTGAATAAGATTTGAGTAAGCAGTGACATTTAATTCGGTCAATAGCTGAGGTTATGTGCCCCACAAAAGGGAACACATTTTTTGCTCCATTATTAATTAAATTTTAGAATAAATAAAAAGATTTAGTATTTGCTCAATAGTAAGGGGTAAATCACCAGTAACAGTTAAAAAATCACAAATAACCTCCACCCTTTATTGAGCATATTCAAAATATACTAAAAACTATAAGTTTTCAATCTTTAAAAATTTTTAAAATTTTTAAATGATCGCAAAGCGAACTCATATTTAGTTTTGTAGTTGTTTTTTCATATTTTTGATCCTTAATTTTTTAAGCAGATAAACAAATACCTTTTAAAATAGAGATGATGGCCATTAAACAAATTTAAAATTTTGCCAAAATTAAAATTTTTGGTAGCATTATCTGCCTTCATTTTCATAAATTTTTTTGAATTTATTGTAACTATTCTGCCACATAAAAAATTATGAGTAAATTTTTTGAATATTCGCAGGTAAATTTTTGTACCCTCTGAATAGTTACTAAATTTATTGATATTCAATCCTAATTCTTAAATCTTTAATATTTGATATTCTTTAATAATTAATATTCATTTAAAACCAAAATTCATTTAAAATAAGATGCCTTCAAAAATTTTATTCCGGCTAAAGAAAAAGCAGGAAAACGGAATGGCTGAATTAAGAGAAGAAACAAAAGAAGTCGTTGTTAGCGATGAAGAAATTTCTGCAAAGGAGTCCGTATTAACTCTTGCCGCAAAGAACGATATAGCAATTTCAAATTTCTGCAACGGGAGAGGAACGTGCGGAAGGTGCAAAATAATAATAAATCTGGATGAACAGGAAAAGTTAGACCTAAATAAAGAAGTCCTCTCAAAGGTATTAAAGCAGGAACAAATTTTAAAGGGCTATATTCTCGCATGTCTGGCATTTCCGAAAAATAATACGAATATTGAGGTCATTGTTCCTTCGGAGTCCGTTGAATCAAAGTATGAGGTGTTGAGCGGAAAGACAGTAAAGATTACCGACAGGGAAATTTCCGGCGATGCAGGAGTGGCAATAGATATCGGAACTACAACAGTGGCGACATATCTTGCGGACTTATCTGCTCAATGCGTTGTTGCTTCGGAAGGAAGTTATAACGGACAGGTCAGATTCGGGGCGGATGTTATGACAAGAATGAATTATATTATTGAAAATAAAGATGGCGATGCAGCATTGCAGAACGCAATCGTATCAACAATAAACATTCATTTAAAAAATTTATCGGAAAGGAAAAAATTTCAAAAAATTTCAAAAATCGTTGTTTCGGGAAATACAGTAATGACTTATTTGTTTTTAAAGAAAAATCCGCTGGAAATCAGGGACGGTGCTTATGATAATCCGAATTTTAAGAAAGCATACACTGTTAAAGGAAGGGATGTCCGTTTAAAATATGGTGCCGAAGATGCAGATGTTTATTGTGTTCCGGGACTTGGAAATTATGTCGGAGGAGATATTACATCGGATATTATAATTTCCGAAATTTTTAAAGAAGATAAAATTTGCCTTGTAATAGATGTGGGGACAAACGGAGAGGTTGCACTCGGAAACAATGAATGGATGGCTGTTTGTGCAACATCTGCGGGACCTGCATTTGAAGGGGGCGAAGTGAAATGCGGAATGAGGGCGATGAAAGGTGCAATTGACCGTATAAAAATAGAAAATCATGGCAGAGATGTTATTTACAGAGTTATCGGAAATAACCTCACTTCGTTCGGAGATGTTCTGAACAAGTCCGAAGATAACATTCCCGGAGGAATATGCGGAAGCGGATTAATTATTTTAATTGCAGAACTTATGAGGAACGGATTAATAGATGCGAGCGGGAAATTTAACAGGAAATTTATAAAAGAAACAGAACGACTCAGAAAGTCAAAATATTATGAAGAACAGGGACAGGAAATTTATGAATATGTCGTTGTCCATCGCGATGAAACGGAAAGTAAAGAAGATATTACAATAAATGAGAAAGACCTTGAAAATTTAAAATATACAAAAGCAGCGATATTTTCAGGAGTTATGACATTATTAAGAAATACGGGCGTGAAATTTGATGAAATAGATAAAATTTTTATTGCGGGAGGATTTGGAAATTTCATTGATCTGGAATCGGCGATATTGGTTGGATTGTTTCCCGATGTTGAAAGGGAAAAGTATAAATTTATAGGAAACGGTTCATTAGACGGGGCATACAGGCAATTAACTGATGAAAATGAGAGAAAGACGGCAGAAAATATCGCCTCAAATGTAACTTATGTTGATCTGGCAACAGACGGAAATTTTGTTGATGAATACACTGCCGCTTTATACTTTCCGCACAGCAGGATGGATTTATTTCCGACATGGAAAAATTTTGAACATAAACGGGGAATAAATGAGATGGAAATTTTAGATAATGAAGAAATAAAAGAAAAAGAGAAGGGCGAAATAAAAGAAGAAAAAGAAACAAAAATTGCAGCAATCAGCAGGGAAAAAGAAAGGATGACAAAAATTTTAAACGAATCAAAAATGTTCAGGATTGAGGGATTTAAAATAGAAGGTGATGAACTTGAAATTGAGATGTAAATTTAAAAAAATATAAGTTGAGTTTCAGATAAACACAGCGTTAAAATATAATAAATTTCAAATTAAATTTATATAATTTTAAAAATGTCCGGCGAAACGAAAAAAACAGATGAAATTATTGACGGTAATATTGAGAGCAGTCTTGAAGAGACCCCTTATGGAATTAAGAAAAATTTAAAGGTAAATTGCAATATAAAATTTAAAAATTTCAAAGTAAGAGCAGGAAAAATACGGCTAAAATTTCCTGTTGAACTCGCTCAAAAAGCAGTTATTGAAAAAACAACGGAAGGTGAAAAAGCAATATCAGAGGAAATTTTTAAAGGCGGAGAAGTCATAGAATTAAAAAATGTATGTCTGAAAGAATGCGGTCTGACAATTGATATTCCGCAACTTATCCAGGAAATAATTTCATCAAAAGTAAAACAATAGGAAAACAACAGCAAAGCACAAAATAAAACAAAAACTTAAATTTAATTGAAAGGGGGAAATTTAAATTTTTTAAAATGAAGGGAAAAATTTTGCTAAAAGGATGTAAATTAGCAGGAATTGTAGCAGTCGGGGCAATTTTAATTTTAAGTGTGTTAATAAGCGGATGCATAGAAAATGACGATGCAATAAAGCACAATGATTTAGGAGTTTCATACTATGAATCAGGCAATTTTGAAGAAGCAGAGAAAGAATATAAAGAGGCAATAAAGATAAATCCAAATTTTGCTACTGCACATTATAATTTAGAAAGTTTATTAATAAATTTAACCCGCTACGAAGAAGCAGAGGAGGAATTCAGAGAAGCAATAAAGATAAATCCAAATTTTGCTGAAGCACACGCATATTTAGGGCTTTTATTATATGTCCAAACTAAAAATAAAGATAAAGCAAAAGAAGAAATTTTAAAAGCGAAGGACTTGTTTGAAAAACAGGGAAGAATAAACGATGTTAAACTTTGTGATGAATATTTGAAAAAATTTGTGAATAACTAATAACGAATTATAGCAGTACAAAATCAAAAAATAACTAAAATCAACAAAATAATTTTGCTTATTACAAAAATGGCTGAAAAAAAGGAAGAAAATGTAGAAATTACATTATTCGGAGAAGAAGAAAATAAAAACATACTTGAAAAAATACTGAAAAGCAAGGCAAAGATAAAATTTAAAAATTTCCGACTTCTTGCAGATAATGCAGAAATTATATTTCCTTCGTTTCATGCACAGAAGGCATTACTTGAAAAATCAACAGGTAAAGAAAAGGCGATTCTTGAACGGCTGATGAAAGGCGGCGGGGCAATAACTATTGAGGACTTTGAAGCAAGTGGCGAAGAAATTGAAATAACCCTTCCTTCGTTTGTTCAGCAGATTATAACTGCTGGATTTGGCGGAGGAATGGGAATGTATGATGCAGAGTCAGTAAGGACAATTGAAAAACTGCTTGAATTTAAATTTGATATTTCAAAAATTACTGAAAAATATCCGATGCAAATATCAGAGGTGACATTAGGAGCAACGAGAACAGAAGGAGGAAGCAGAGAGACAAGTGTAAAAATTGGCGGACAAAAGACAATGCCGTTTTATTTCTTTGAAAGTTATTCTGGTCATAAGCCGGTTATTTCTAATGATGTATTTGACATACCTGAAGGAGTTCCAAAAGTTGTAAAAGAGCGTTTTAAAATAGGTGATAAGACAGATAAAGAAATAATGGCGGATGCTGGAGAATGGGCAAAATTCAGAGTTGAAAAGTCCAATGCAAAGGTGGTGACTATTCATTTAATCAGCACAGATCCGAATGTTAAAGATGCAAGTGTTCAGGATGCGATGAAAACAATTGCCCATATTTTGCAGTCGGTTAAAGTTCCTGTTGTTGTCGGCGGTTCGGGAAATCCTATAAAAGACCCGTTGATATTTAAGGAAGCAGCAGAAATGTTTGCCGGAGAAAGATTATTATTTTCAACAATTGCAGGTGATATGGAATATGAAGATGTTGTTAAAGCATGTGTCAGATACGGTCACAATCTTGGAACACTTGTTTCAATGAATCCCGATGATATGAGGCGTCTGAACAGTGGCATATTAAAGGCAGGACTGCCAAGAAACCAGTTAACAATGGATCCGTTTACAGCAGGAGTTGGTTATGGAATAGAATATTCAATTTCTTCATTGGAAAGATGTCGTCTGGCGGGATTATTGGGCGAAGAATCGCTTGCGGTTCCGATAATATCTGCAACTTCAAATGTATGGGCGGCAAGAGAGGCGTGGAAGAAAAATGATGAATGGGGGCCGAGAGAACTGAGAGGTCCATTGTATGAGTCTGCAACCGGACTTGTAGCGTTGTTGTGCGGAGCAGATATATTTTATTCATTAGATGTGCTTGCTATTGAATTGTTAAACAAAATCATTGATTCTACTCATGAATTAAAAGAAGAAAAGGAAGAAGAAGACAAAGAAAAAAAAGAAAGGAAATATCTCTCGTGGATCAATGCGTAAAAAATGGAATCAGATAAAGCATTGGTTGTATTTCAGAGAAAGAGCATTAGAAGGACATGGCATAATGATGAATGGTATTTTTCAGTTGTTGATGTGATTGAAGCACTTACAGATAGTCTTCAACCCAAAACATATTGGGCAAAAATAAAGGATCGCGATAAAGAAATATCTCAACCATTCCCATTTTGGGAACAGTTGAAATTGCCAGCCGAAGACGGAAAGATGCGCGAGACGAATTGTGCCAGCACAGAAGGAATTTTCCGCATTATCCAGTCAATCCCTTCAAAGAAAGCCGAGCCATTCAAAAGATGGCTTGCTAAAGTCGGCTATGAACGAGTACAGGAAATAGAAAACCCCGAACTTGCACAGAATCGGGCAAGGAGGTATTATGGACTTAAAGGGTATCCTGATGATTGGATTAATAAACGAATCAGAGGAATTGCAATAAGACAGGAACTGACTGATGAATGGGAACAAAGAGGAATTAAAGAACAAAAGGACTATGCAATCCTTACAAATGAAATACATACGGCGACATTTGATATATCCCTACCAAATCATAAGATAATAAAAGGAATTGACCCAAAATTCAAAAACCAAAATTTAAGAGATAACATGACTGATTTAGAGTTGATTTTTAACATGCTTGGCGAAGCAGCAACAACAGAAATAACACGAGCCAGAGATGTACGGGGATTTGTAGAAAACAATGAGGCAGCGAGAAAAGGTGGAAGCATATCTGGTGAAGCAAGACAGAAATTAGAACAGGAAACAGGGAAGTCAGTTGTCAGTAGTGATAATTACATTGAAATTACGGGAAAAGTAAAAGAATTAGAGAAAGATAAAAATTTAAAGAAATTAAAAAAGACGTGATAAAAGTGAACTCATATAAAGTATCAGTAATATTTCGGGAAAGAGTATTCAAGAACTTTCTAAAGGACTGGGACAAATTGCCACTATTCTTTTAATACAAATATAAAAATTTAACCTTATAAATTTTAATCTTTCAAAAAATTTAAAATGGCACGACTTATCGTATTACAACTTCCGCCTTTTTCTTTTAAAAAAAGAAAAACGACGGGCGAAAAAGAAAAAAGTAAATTAGTGAAAAATTTAAATTTTTAAAACAAAATCTTAAAGCAAAAACCAAATGGCAAGATTAAGTGCGTTACAGCTTTATAAATTACTCCCGAAGACAAATTGCGGAGAATGTACCGAGAAAACATGTATGGCATTCGCCATGAAATTAATGGAGAGAGGAGTAAAAGCAGAACACTGTATGCAGTTAAAAGGGGACAAATTAAAAAAATTAAGAGAAGTTATCACACCTCCTGTCAGGGAAGTTGTAATCGGAAAAGATGAGCAGGCAATTACTATTGGCGGGGAAGAAGTGATATACAGGCACGACCTTAAATTTTTCAATCCGGCTGCGATGGTGCTTGACATTAGCGACACAATGGATGAAAAGACAATTAAAAGCCGTCTTGACTTTGTCCGAAATTACAAGTATGAAAGAGTCGGAAAAATTTTACGATTAGATGGAATCTGTCTGAGATGTGCAACAAATGACAAAGAGAAATTTTTAAAGACAGTAAAGACAGTCTGCCAGAATTTTGACAAATTTATAATGTTGTGCACCCTAAATCCCGAAATTATGGATGCTGCTCTTGAAATAACAAAAGACAGAAGGCCCCTGATTTATGCTGCAACAAATGAAAATTTTAAAGAAATGTCTGAATTAGCGGGAAAATACAATTGTCCTCTGGCAATTCATTCGGAAAATTTAGACGAAATCGGCTCAATGACAAAAACTCTGAGCAATGCGGGATTTACCGATATTGTTATTGACCCTGGATTTGACTTTGAAAATTTATCTTCCGTTATTAACAAACTTGAAATTTTAAGAAAAGCGGCACTTAAGGATATTAAGGAATTTTCTTTTCCTGTGATGGTTTCAACTGTCGGATTAAAAAATTTAAATTTAGGAGAGAATGCAGCGGTTTTTGAGGCATTATCAATTTCTCTCTGTCTGAACAGGTTTGTTTCTTTGATTGCCTTTCACTTTAATGAAATTTATAGCGTTATGGAGACACTGACACTGAGGATGAATGTTTATGCTGACCCGAGAGTAAATCCGACAACAGAGCCGAAAATTTATACTGTAGGAACACCTGATGAAAATTCTCCTGTATTGATAACTTCAAATTTTGCCCTGACATATTTTGCAGTTGCTGGGGATGTTGAAAGTGCAAAAATTTCCTGCTGGCTGCTTGTCATGGATACGGAAGGACTGGCTGTTCTTGTTGCTCTTGCGGGCGGAAAATTAACAGCGGATAAAATAAAGGAAGCAATGGATAACAGCAAGGTTGAAAATCTGGTAAAGCACAGAAAACTTGTTGTTCCTGGATATGTGGGGCGGATAAAGGGGGCGATAGAGGATGCGACAAAATGGGAAATTTTAGTTGGTCCGCAGGACTCGGGAGGATTAGGCGATTTTTTACGGAAAAACTGGACGGGAGGAGGGCTGGAGGTAAAGACAAAGTGAAAGAATAAAGGCAAAATTTAAATTTAAAATTTTAAAAAATAAAATTAAAAATTTAGTCATGGATAAAGAAAAATTACACATGTATAAAGAAATAGAAAGACTTGCTTTGAAAGTAGCAAAGAACTATGAAAAAAACCCGGATAAATTTGTTGATGTAATAGAAGAAGCGAATGTTCCGGAAGATATGCGAGGGGATGTGCTTTTTTTTGTAGGAAGTATGTTACAGATACGATTATATCTCAACCCTGCGCGGGCATGTATGGAACGCGCACTTATATATATCAGAGACACAGAAAAAATATCCCGATGCTATATCCTTTTAGGGCTTGTTTATTATGACCTTGAAAATTACAATAAAGCAATTGAATGCTATAAAAAGGGACTGGAATATTTGGAGAAACTGGAGAATGGTGCGGGAAAATTAATGGGTTATATAAATTTGGGCATTGCTTATAATAGTTCAGAACATTTTGATGAAGCAGTTAAATATGGTGAAATTGCCTTAAAAATTGCTTTGGATATTGGTGATAAAAAAATGGAGCCCGTATGTTATATGAGTTTAGGTGCTGTTTATTATGCTCTGGAAAATTTTGAGAAAACAGTTGAATATTTATCAAAGGCAGAGGACATATATAAAAAAACCGGACAAATGGATGCCCTTAAAGAGGTTTATAGAAATATGGCGGTCGCTTATGAAAAAATGAAAAATCCCAAAAAGGCAGAGGAATATAAAAGAAAGGCGGAAAAGATAAAAATTTTTAAAGACCGTTTAAAATTTTGTTTGTGAAATAGAATTTTAAAATGTTTCACATAATTATTAATTTTAAATCTGAAAAATGCAAGAAAAAGAAAATTATGATATATTTATAAGTTATGAGACAACAACCGGTAAAAGCTATGCAGAACACTTGAAAAAGGCACTTAAAAAAGGCGACTATAAAGTGTTCGTAGCTTCCGAAATTGTTGCCGGAGGAAAGTGGATAAGTGACATAGATTCTGCACTCCGGAATTGCAAATACTTTATTGTTATAATCACTTCATTGACGGTAAAATCTGAATATGTCTTAAAAGAATATAATAAAGCAACTGAATTAAATAAAAGAATAATTCCGTGCAGATATTCTAAAATTTCTATAAGCAAAACAAGAAGTTTTTCTGAAGAGCAGCAATTAGATTTCGAAAATGAATGGGAGTTAGCAAATAAAGTTATAATTGAGTTAGATAAAATAAAAGAAAAAGAGAACAAACAAATTCCAATAGAAAAAGACGCAGATGAATATTTAAAAAGGGGTATTTTGTTTTATAATATAAGCAATTTTAGAAAAGTGGAGAATATGAAAAAGCACTCGGGATATTTAAAGAAATTGGAGACAAATCAGGAGAAGGAAAATGCTATACAAATTTAGGTGTTGCTTATGATAGTTTAGGTGATTCTAATAAGGCGATTGAATATTATGAGAATGGCTTGAAAATTAGTCTGGAAATAGGAGATAAATCAGGAGAAGGAAAATGCTATGTAAATTTAGGTGTTGCTTATTGTAGTTTAGGTGATTCCAAAAAGGCAATTAAATATTATGAGAAATCATTGAAAATTTTTCGGGAAATCGGAGACAAATCAGGAGAAGGAAAATGCTATACAAATTTAGGTGTTGCTTATGATAGTTTAGGTAATTTTAAGAAGGCAATTGAGTTTTATGAGAAATCATTGAAAATTTGTCTGGAAATCGGAAATAAATCAGGAGACGGAAAATGCTATACAAATTTAGGTGTTGCTTATTGTAGTTT
>MTER01000003.1 GCA_002083985.1 Candidatus Altarchaeales archaeon A3 | reverse complement strand
ACTCCGAAAGCGTTTCCTCCATTTGTAGAACCATACATAAGAGCGTCCAAGTCGTTTACACATGTCAGATGGTTTTTCACCATCAAGATACACGTTCATAGCGTCAATTCGTTTTTGTTCAGCCTTCGATATATTTATTGTAGCCATTTGGCACAATTTAGAAATTACACCAAATTTATACAAAAGTGTTAACGATGTGGTCGACCTAATTTTTCGGAAAATTGGTCAGAAAAAGTGTTAACGATGTGGTCGACCTTTCCAACATATAACTATATTTTTGCGAAATGGAAAACTTTTGTTTATTTATACTTCTTTAACAATACCAGATTTTTAAACGAAGTTTGAAAATGCGAAGGAAAAGAATTATAACAAATATTCACAATATAGTAACCTGTCAGAAATTTAGTTATTATCTTTTTAAATTATTAAAAATTTAGAGAATACAAACAAATTTCTTAATACATAAAACAAATAATATCATGATATCATGGGAACCGTAGAGAGTATTGAAAAAAAGATAAAGGACATAGAGGACGAAATCAAAAAAACACAATACAATAAGGCAACAGAGCATCATATCGGAAAATTAAAGGCAAAGATTGCTGTGCTGAGGGAAAAAGAAGAAGTTGCAGGGAAAGGCGGTAAGCACGAGGGCTTTGATGTCAAGAAAAGCGGAAACGCCAGTATTTCTTTGCTTGGATTTCCTTCCGTGGGAAAATCAACACTCCTTAATGCACTAACAAATACCGCATCAAAAGTAGCAGCATACGCATTTACAACATTAACAGTTGTTCCGGGAATGCTTGAATATGACGGCGCAAAAATACAAATTCTGGATTTGCCCGGAATAATAAGCGGTGCAGCACAAAGAAAAGGGCGGGGAAGAGAAGTGCTTGCTGTTGTCAGAAATTCCGATATGATTATTATTGTTGTTGACCCTTTAAATTTAAAGCATTATGAAGTATTAAAAAGAGAACTCCATGCAGTTGGAATGCGAATAAATAAATTTCCTCCGCGTGTTTCAATAACAAAAAATGTCGGGAGCGGAATTGTCTTGGTTCCGATGGTAAAATTAACAAAACTAAATGAGCAGATAATTAAGGAAATTTTAAACACATTTAACATATTTAATGCTTATGCCGTTCTTAATGAAGATGTTGATGAAGACGAGTTTATTGACGCCGTAGTTGGAAACAGGAAATATACTTCCGCATTTGTTGTTGTGAATAAAATTGACCTGGTTAATAATGTTAATGGCTTAAAAAAAGAACTGGCAAATTTAGGAATAAAAGAAAATGATTATGCGTTTGTTTCTGCAGAGAAAAGGAGAGGCACTGACGAATTAAAGGAAAAAATTTTTAAGAAACTAAATTTCATCAAGGTATATACAAAGCCGGTCGGGTCGAGTGCGCCTGATAAAGAACCGCTGATAATGAAAGCAGGCTCAACAATTGCTGATTTTTGCGATGCAATCCATAGGAGTATGAGATATAATCTCAGATTTGCGATAATATCGGGAAAATCGGCAAAATTTAACAATCAAAGGGTCGGGCTTGAACATATACTTGTGGATAGTGATGTTGTGACACTTGTTGCTGACAGGTAATAAATTTATACTAATTATAACGGATATTGCTGTGCTGATTTCTACAACTGTTTAAAGAATAGGCAATCAATTGATTTTGTAACCAATATCTCATAGCATCCAAACTTGTTTAATCTCTCAAAAGGGCATTCTATGTTTGTTATTATGCTTTTTTATTGCCATTAGTAGCCATCTTGCACAAGTGTGTTTTTTCAGGACAATTAACTTATTCAGAGTATCTTTTTATACCATATCAAAAATTTGTAAATTTTTGAGTATTCTAAAAATACTGCAAGTATTTTTATAATAATCGTAATTTTATAAACATTTTAGTTGGCACAGCAATCCGTTACAAAGAGAATTTATAAATTTTTCACAAATTTTCCGTCAATCATAACTTTACTCACATCACTACTCTTACATCTGTTTACCAAACTCGTTATCATATCTTTGCTGTGCCTTAAATTTAGTGTATTTTTATTGATGAAAATTATGTTCGCATCTTTTCCCTTATTTATTACCCCGTAATTTAAATTAAACGCCTTTGCAGGATTGAGCGTTACGGTTTTTAAAATTTCTTTTGGCTCAACAAAATTTTGAAGGGATGAAATTTTATAAGCAAATTCCATCTCGCTCCACAAATCGGGAGAGTTAAGCATTACATTATCCGTTCCCAGACAGACATTAATCTTTGCATCTGTCAGTTGCTTCAGATTTGGTATTCCGCATTTTAGCAGGGCGTTGCTTCCAGGACATAAAACAACACTTATTTTGTTCCTTTTTACCGCTTTAATTTCTTCTTCACACGGATTTAAAAAATGGATAATTATGTTCGGCAAAATTTTTAAATTTAATGCTTCCCGGATTTCTCCTTTTGTTTCACCCGCGTGAACCGCAAATATTTCGCCCCTCTTCTTAACTTCTTTTATGATTTCTTCATAATCCTCAAAATTTTTTAAATTGTATAAATTTAATCCGAGTCCGTCAACATAGTTCAAATCCTTAACTTCTATATCTCTCGCTAAAATTTTTGTTTTGAGCGGGATGCCTTTAACTGCATTTCTTAATTGTTTAATTCCTTTCATTCCGAATTCTCTGAAATCAGCAAAGGTTGAAATTCCGGAATCAAGCATTTGTAAGGTGGACTCTTTCATCCCCTCCAAAATTTCCCTTTGATTTGCCTCTTTGTAAAGTTTCCATTTAATTCCTTCTTTTCCGCAGCATTGTTTGACATTTAAATTTCGGACAGCGTCTTTTGCATAAGAGTCACCTATATGCGTATGTGCATTTATTAACGAAGGCATAACCAGGAAATTTTTGAAATTTTTGACACTGCTGTTGCTGACATAACCTTCATTGCAGTCCGAAATTTTGCCGCTGTTTTCATCTATTTCTAGATTTCCTTCTTCAGCAATTTCAAAATTTTTGTCAATGAATGAGCAATTAAAAAGCATTTTAAGAAAATGATATAAAAAAACAGGCAAAAACTAATTAGAAAAAAGTTATAAAATTTCAGGTTTCCATTCAACAATATATTTAAGTCCGGGAGTTGTTCTTCCTATAGTTACATTATATGTTTCGTAAAAAAGCGAATTTTCCTTTTCAAATTTATAATTATGTGTCATTTTATCTCCATCCAGCGTAGTTATTATCAATTCAGGCACTCCTTTTAGAGCATAGTCATGATCGAATTGGATAATAATCACAAGTTTATCAACTTCACTTCTTACTTCTAGCCAGTCTGAAAGCTTATTTGTCTTTTCCATGTAAAGTTCTCCCTTTATAAGTTGATCTTTGTTCCAGGGAAACATGCATTTACAAGAGAATCCAAAAGAATAATCTATTATACTTCCAATTGGAAGTTTTCCAAAATTAAGAGAAAAACTGAATCCTTCTGCATCTGTATCTGGAAGTTTCCATTTCTCTTCGTATAAAACCTTTTCCAAATTTAAAGTAGTACCATGAGATTTAAAAACCCTCCAAAACAATGATTGTTCCTTTGTATATCTATCAGAGATTTTGGTAGTTTTGATTTCATTAAAAGGTTTTAAAATTGTTGTTTTTGGAGTACAATCACTTAGTCCCATCCCATGACTAACTCTGGTAAAATCTTCAGAAAGCACTTCTAATATACATTTTCTATCATAAATTCCCCTTCCATCAGAGTATATTGTAATCCTGTTTATCACCTCTCTAAATTTGTAAGGAAAACAAAGATTGTTTTCAGGGGATGTTTTATCTATATTTTCAATAATTCTAAGAACTTTTGGGATACATTCGGAAATATCATTGTGATCAAAAGAAATATATTCTCGTATATTGGGAAACATTCCAAGATCCTTTTCTTTTATACCTTTTTCAACCAAAAGTATAATTGGTTTGTTAAAATTATTAGATATTACTGCTTCATTTAAAACCCATGTGGATGTGCCCCATTCACTATCTTTTCTTTTTGTTACAATTCCTATAAACACATCTTGTTTTCTTATTTGATCTATAACCTTATCGGAAATAGATTTATCAGAACTTGGTTCTTTACCAGTAATAATCTCAAAATAACATGCAAAAATATCTTTAAACCTATTTACAACTTTCTTCACGTTTTCATCATCTTCAAAACTATAAGCCATAAATGCAGTCTTTTTCATATTTTAGTTTTTACTCTGTTTTTTACCGGTTAGTTTTGCAAGTAGTTTATATCCATCCCCTGCCTTCCATCGTTATACTTATAAATTTTTGAAATGTTAATTGATTATTAAAAAATAATTTTGATTTAAAGACTAAATAATTGTATTGCCTTTGTTTCTTTTAGCTATTATGTTTATTTGAGGTTTATATATTTTACTATTTTGCAGAGCATATATTTAAATTTTGTGCAGATATAATTTTAATTTTTAATTTTGTATTTGTTTAGCTGCTTAAAAAATTGATAGCGTAACAAACTGGTAACTTGATGCCATCTATTGAAGGTAAAAACAAAATCTATATGCCCTAAAAAGTCACTTATTTTTTACGCCATCAAAAAATTAAGTGTGAAAAATATGAAAAAACAACTACAAAATCAAATATGATGAGGAAAAAATCAAACTAGTGTCTTGACAACTTAATTATGTTACATAATATTTTGACAATTTTTTATCCGCCTTCTCTTTACTAAATCTCCATCTAATCTTTTTTCGCTCTTTGTTTCTCCTTTCCATCCATGTCTGCACCTCTTCAATTAGTGTTTCTTTATTTCCGATTCTTCTTCCTGTGCATTCTGTGTCCATAACATTAATCTCAATTTCAGCAATATTAAGCCAACTTGCATGTTTTGGTGTGTAATGAAATTCAATCTTTTCTAAGAGTCTTTCGGCCTCTTTTTTATCAAATGTTTCATAGAATGATGTTTTATTGTGCGTATTCAGGTTATCTGCTACTATGCGTATCACATCTGCCGATGGTAAAATATCATCAACCAAGTGTTTCATGTACACTGCAAAATCTTTTTTAGTTCGATGATCAGTGACTTTAACATCTCTTTTTCCTGCTTTATGGTCAATTGCAATAAAGATGTTTACCTTACCATTTCGAACGTATTCATAATCCGTTTTCTCAGGCTTTCCGGGTTTCATCTGGATTGATTTTCTTTTTTCACCAATGATTTGTTTAGGTTTCTCATCAATTCCAACAACCGGCCTTTTAGGATCATATGGCAGCATATATAAATCTAAAACGTCGTACATTTTTTTTCTGTATTCTGCATCTATTTTATTGATGCACCACATTCTTTTTAGCCAAGGTTTAGTTTCGTTTTTTTTTAAAATGAGGCGAACAGTTTCTCGATTTAGTGTTTTAAACCCTTTTTTCTTATTGATCTCAGATGTTAAAAGCATTACTGTCCATCTTTTTCTTCCTTTTGGTGGAGAAGTACATGCTGTTGCAATTATCTCTGCGTTATGCTTTTCATCATATTTTTTAGGCTGTCCTGGTCTTGGTTTCTCCTCCAATAAGTGTTTTAAGCCCTCTTTTAAATATCTCTTTTTAATCCTCCAAACTGTTTGTTTATGTATCTTTAAAATTTTAGAAATATCTTTGTCGCTGTAATTTTCGTCTGCTAAAAGCAGAACGTTTGCTCGGATAATTGCCCTTGCTTTTTTCTCTCCTCTCTTTATAAACTCCATTAACATCTTTTTATTCTTTTCCTTTAATTTTATTGTGATATTGTCCATACAATAAAATAAGGAAAGAATAAATAAACCCATAACAAAATTAAGTTGTCAAGACACTAGCTAAACAAATACTTAATTTTTTAAACTTGCTTCTTTTTTTGAATATGCTCAATAAAGAGTGGAGGTTATTCGTGATTTTTTGACAGTTACGAGTGATTTACACCTTATATTGAGCAAGTTCCTTTTTTTCTATTTTTCACATTCAACTTTAAACTCATTGCTGTCAAAAATTTCAACTTCCTTAACCTTTCCCGCCTTTTTTATATCAATGATGCATTCCTCAATAAATTTCGCCTTGTCACTCCCTTTATCAATCCAAATTTTTGCCATGCTTATTTCTTCACTCAACTTGAACTTGTTGTCCCCTTTAAATTTCCTTATCGCCTCAATAACGGCAACAACATTTTCAACATCCAGATATTTTTTGTCAATTCCGATAACATTTGGAAAATTTCCCTTGCCGTGAACACTTTTGCCATCTTTGTTAAAATTTTGCTCAATTTCTTCGGTTATATGCGGAATGAACGGAGCAAGCATTTTCATTAAATTTTTGAGTAAAATGTATAAAGTGTATTGGGCTGACTCTTTATTAATATTTTCATACATCCTGTATTTCACAATTTCAAGATAATTGTCGCAGACATCGTGCCATACAAAATTTTGCAAATCCTTCATTATGGTGAAGTTAAAATTTTCCATTGCCTGACTGGTTTTCTCAATCATTTCATCACATTTTGCAAGTATCCATTTGTCAACCGGTGTTAATAAATTTTCAAAATTTTCAGTTTGCTTGTGTGTATAGTCCTGCAAATTCATTTCAATAAACCTTGCTGCATTCCACAATTTTGTAATAAATCTTTTTCCGTAATCAATGTCCTTCATTATCAAAGTAGTATCGCTTCCCGGAACAAATGTGCATGCCCACTGCCGGACTGCATCCGCTCCGTATTTGACAACAATTTCGTTTGGTTCAACAACATTTCCAAGTGATTTTGACATCTTTTTTCCGTCGGGCCCAAAAACCATTCCGTTAACCAAAATTTTGTCAAATGGAATTCGTTCTGTTAAAGTCAGGCATCTGAATATCGTATAAAATGCCCAGGTTCTTATTATCTCATGCCCCTGAGGACGAAGTGATACTGGATATGTTTTATTAAAGTATTCCTTACCCTGAAGCCATTTTGAAATAATTAAAGGAGTTATACTAGAATCAACCCAGCAGTCACAAACATCTCCTGCAGGACTTAAAGCGTTTTTGCAATCCGGACATTTCTTTTCCTTCAATGTCGGATCTATCGGCAGTTCGGAAATTTCGGCAGGAATTATTTTATTACAAGTCCCGCAATAATAGAACGGAATGGGAGTTCCAAAGACCCTTTGTCTTGATATAACCCAGTCCCAGTCCATATTTTCAACCCAGTCATTATATCGTTTTTCCATATAATCCGGAATCCATTTTATGTCTTTGCTTTTTTCTAAAATTTTGTCTTTAAAATCAACAACTTTTATAAACCACTGGTCTGTTGATATGAATTCAACAGGCTTCTTGCACCTTTCATGAATCCCGACATTCTGGCTTATTTTTTCCTGTCTGACAATAGAATTTTTTGCATTAAGATCTTCAATAATTTTTTTTCTCGCTTCCTCAACCTTCATTCCTTTGTAAATTCCGCATTCATCTGTTAATTTTCCACATTCATCAATACCTCTGATTACTCCTAAATTATACTTGTAAATCCATTTAACATCGTGTTCATCTCCGAAAGAACATATCATAACAATTCCTGTTCCGAAATTCATATCAACTTCGCTTTCCGCTATAATTTTTACCTTTCTGTCTGTTAAAGGAACATTAACAAATTTTCCGGTTAAATTTTTATATCTTTCGTCATTCGGATGGACAAACACAGCAACACACGCCTGAATTAATTCCGGTCTCGTTGTTGCTATAGTTATGAAATTTTCATCATTCTGATTTGAAAGTTCCACATCTTCCGCATCAAGATAAAATTTTATAAAATTTAAGGTTGTTTCCCTTGTTATATATTCAATTTCCGCTTTTGCAATTGCTGTTCCGCAAGACGGACAAAAATGAACGGGATGCTTTGCTTTATATATCATTCCTTTTTCATAAAATTTGAGCAGCGAATACTGGACTGCTTTCCAATAGTCAGGATCCATTGTTTTGTATTCTTTACTCCAGTCGGGAACATAGCCAATCATTGTCATCTGTGACTTCATATTTGCGATAAATTCTTTTGTCCATTCAACGCACAGTTCCCTGAATCTTTCTCTTTCGTTCTTTCTTATATTGTATTTTTGTTCAACCTTTAATTCCGTCGGCAGTCCCTGAGTATCCCATCCCTGCGGGCACATGACATTAAATCCCTTCATACGCTTAAATCTTGCTATGGCATCAATCCATATAAAATTTAGAACATGTCCCATGTGCAGCTTTCCGCTTGTAAATGGCGGAGGTGTGTCAATAACATATACCTCGCCGTCGTTGTCATTTTCATTAAATTTAAAAATTTCGCTGTATTTTCCTGTCGTCCATTCATTCTGCCATTTCTTCTCAACCTCTAAAAAGTTATAGTCCTTAGGGAGCATTTTTATTTTTTATGTTGCTTTTATTTTTGGATTAATATTAAGTTCTTTTAAATTTTTAAGAAAGTCCTTCGGAGTCATTGTAGGGATTAATTTGTTTGCATTTTGTTTTAGTGGTTCATCTTTTGTTATAAAAACATCACAATTTGCTTCAATAGCACTTGCCAAATGCAAAACATCTTTGGATTCTAAATTTACTCCTCTCATCAAGAATATTGAATAGTCTCATCCTTCGGCACTCAAATAATGAATTTTAAGAGAAATGTCTCCGTAAAAAAGATTTTTTCTTACTTTTTTATAGATGTTCTCAAGTTCTCTTTCTGTGAGATCTCTATATCGCAAATTTCTCCTGATTTCATCAAAGGACTTTTTATTTTTTAGTTCTTTAAATATAAATTTATCCTGCGCCTCCAGATCTAACACTTCAAAAATAGCAAAATGGGAAGTCACAAAATTTATTTCTTTTTCCTTTGCAGTTTTGATAAAATCAAATGTACTCTTATCTCTATCTCGCAAATAATCTAACAAGATGTTTGTATCAAGATAACAACTCTTAATATTCCTGCCCATTTTAATTTTGTTCCCCGTTTTTACTCCCCTTTCTCAGTAATGCAATAGATTCTTCCAATGTAATTTCTCTTATTCCTTTATACCTTCCTGGGTCGTCTTTTACAGCAATAATTCTCCCTGTTTCTGCATCCATTTTAACCCACCTTCCTGTTTTTAAGCTAAACATTTGCGCAATGGATACGGTTGTAATAAAGTCCTTTTTTGTTTGTTCCGACATTTTAAAATTTATGCTTTTTATGTTTTCTAAAAAAATATCTTATGAAAATTAAATTTCAAACTCTAAATTTTTAATATGAATATTATACTTTATCTTTTGGGAGACAATACTACTCTTCCAAAAGCAGAGGCAAACGGATTAATTGAAAGTTACCCTGAAAATAAAAATTTTTCCAAAATTTATGAAAAAGACAGATTTTACATTTTTGCATGTGAAAAATTTCCTTTTGAAAGAATGTCTATGGCAAAAATTATGTGCGAGTTCATTGCTCACGGAGAAAATTTGGAGGAAATTGCAAAAAAAGTCGCAGCCCGGATTTCAGGAAGTTTTAGGGTTACAAGTTATGCAACTGGAAATTTTAAAGATGCAACACTTGAACGAAAATTCGGGGAAATGATTAAAGGGCATAATGAAAATTTAACCGTGAAACTTGAAAATTATGAAAACGAAGTGATGTGTTTGTATTCGGAAAATTTATATTTTGCAGGAATAAATAAAGACAGGGAGAAATTTATCCATCGACTGCCTCTGAACAGACCTTTTACTGTTCCTGTTACAATGCATCCGAAACTTGCAAGGACATTAGTAAATCTGGCGAGAGTTAAAGAAGGCGCTCAAATTTTGGACCCGTTTTGCGGCTCCGGGGCGATACTTGTTGAGGCGGGACTTATGGGTATGAAAATTTTCGGAAAAGACATTAGCGAGTATATGATACACGGATGCAGGAAAAATCTGGATTTTTATGGTGTCCAATACAAAAATAAAAATTTAAAAGAAGGAGATGCGTTAAAAATCAGGAAGAAAAATTTTTTTGATGCAATTGTTACGGATTTACCTTATGGGCGGTCATCTTTTACGACAAACAAAAATCTGACACAACTTTATGATAAATTTATGATTACAGCATACAATTTACTTAAAGATGGTAAATTTGCGGTTATTGTATCAAAAGACGGAATTGATTATGATTTTTATAAATTTAAACTTGTGGAGGAACACTTTATCAGGGTTCATGGCGGACTGACGAGAAGGATTTGCGTGTTAAAAAAGGAATAAGAACTAAATTAAATTTTTCTCAAAAAATATTTATTTGTTTATAAACTTTTTAAATCTATTTATTGTTATTGGAATTTAATTAGTTAATT
>MTER01000002.1:1412-13605 GCA_002083985.1 Candidatus Altarchaeales archaeon A3 | reverse complement strand
TCTAATATAGTTAGAGTATATTTGTTATTATTCCTGCAAAAATTGATGACATTTAAAATGCTCAATTTTTGTTTTGGCCGATAGTCATGTACTATCAATTTATTATATCAATTATGAGATAATAAATTCATATTTGAAGAATAAAGAGATAAACAGCGTAAATAAGTAATTGCTTTGAAATTTGCGACTAAAAATCAGAATCATCACTTCAAAATTTCCAGCAATTCCTTTGCATCTCCGTTAAACCTCAACCCCTTTCCATCAAAATGCGTCCTCGCTGCGTTAAATTTATTTTCATTAGCAATTTCAAAATTGTCAAATTTTGAAATCTCCGAACGAAGTCCGCTCACTGTCGTTCCTGGATTTTTCAAACTTCTTTTGAAAAATGAGGTGATTTTTATTATATCATCTGTTCCTTTAATCTGTATATGGTTAATTTTGCAAAATTTATGTAAATCATAATAAGGAACGAGTATGTTTTGTTCTTCTTTAACAAGTGTCAAAATTTTCTGCTCTGTTTTCTCTTCGACTTCCTTGCTCAGCAAATCACAAACATTCTCATCTGCAAATTTACCACTCCATATTGGCCCTAAAATTTTAAATTTATTTCCCCACTCATCTTGCTGTTGCTCACAAAAATTTTCAGTGCCTATATCCTCAAAAGCAATATACTTCCGACTCATACTTATGTCGCAGTATAAAAGAAAATTTAAATTTTTCAGTGTTTCATCTGTACGACTCCTTGACCTTTTGACCCTGAAATAAACCTTAAAGTAGTGCATAAAGTAATATGAAAATAAAATTTCTATTCCGACTTCGTATTTTGCCGCCTCTCTTGCAATATAACCAATTAAATTTCTCAGTCCGAATTCCTTGTCAAAGTCGGTTTTTGAGGAAAATGTCCCATACCTTCTGATACACGCATCCCCAAATCTTCCGCACAATGTTCCCAAATCAGTTGCCGTAATTCCGATTATTGCATTATGCCTTGCATTCAGTAACACATTGGATAGAAAATAGACAGGCGAACCGAAAGGGTCAATGTCAATAAAGTCAAAATTTGCATCTTCGTTCAGCAATAAATTTAAGTCCCTGTTGTGAATGATGATATCGGCATTATTATCTTCCTTATTTTGCCGTAAAAATTTGAGCGTTTCATTGCTTATTTCGTTGGAATGTATCTCAATATCCTCTGCCTCTTTTTTCAGCCGTATTGAAAGTGCTCCGCAGGCAGATAATCCGTCAAGAAATCGTTTTACCTTAAAAATGGCTATTGTGAAGTCCCGGTTAAATTTCATTACCGGATTAAAGAACGGGATTTTGCCTGAAAGTTTTTCGTTCTCAGGAATTGAAATTTCAATATCTCCTTCTTTTATTTTTAATATTTCCATTTTTATTTGTATTTGGAGTTATCTTGGGCATTCTATTGTTGGGTTTTATTTTCTTTTCTGCATTCATGTATTAGTTTATTAGCATCTCTTTTTTTAATTCCTGTTTTCTTTATATGCTCCTCTGCCATCTTATCTATTTTTTCAAATTTCTCTCTTTTCATTAAAACATATTCAGGAATTGAAATTTCAGCGTTGTCCTCTTTTATATTTATGATTGTTTGCATGATTTAATAACAAAACTAAATTTTATGGTGATTTGTTTTATAAATTAGAATTACATCCTTTTTTAGAACTTGCTCAATATTAAGGGGCAAATCACTCGTAACCGTCAAAAAATCACGAATAACCTCCACTCTTTATTGAGCATATTCAAATTTATTATTCCAATTCCTACACTTGTTCCGGGGTCAAAGCCAACGATGAGATACATTACCTAATTTATTATCTGAATTTATTTTATTCTGTCTTTCCAATAGTAAAAAATTTACATGTGTTGTTTCAACAGAGTTGAAATCTCCGAACGATTTCAAAAACAAAATTTTTGAAATACACAAACGACATGCGTGTAAGTGAGTATAAGTAGGGGGTGAACCTCTGCGTAGAGGGGGGAAACTTTGGTTTTAAAAAGGCAGGATTTGAAATCACCTCACCGGCAAGGTGAAAGATATTCTGAAATTTTTTGTTTGCGGTTTGTTTGAGTGAATTACAAATGTGTATATGCCGGCTATTCTGTAAAACCATATTTTCTTGCCTTTTCCAGATTACATTTTGCTATCTTTTTGTTATGGATTGACAGTGATTTATTGCCTTCTGCCAGATCACTCATAAATTTATATTCAAATGGTTTTAGCCGCTTATTTTTTTTGTCCCACTCAACAACTTTTGAAATTAATTCAACTGAAATGTCTGATTTATCTGATTGTATATGTTGTTTTTCTGTTAATTCATCTATGTCGGATAATAATTCAGGTGATTTGTCAGTTACTATATCCAAAACTTTTAAACCCCTTGAAACTTCACATTCCAGAATTTTTGAACTGTTCCTTACTTTACCTGCCAGTATATAAGCAATATTTTGCAAACTGGCTGATAAATTTTGTGTCGAATTTCCCCAATATTCAATTTTTTTCCATGTGACAGGTGGAACAGATTTTATTTTTTCTAAATCTTCCTGTTTTTTAACGAATGTGGTTTCATCTTCAGAAATCAAATTTCTTTGGGATGGATTTTTTTTATCAGTTAAATCTGATTTTACGGATTTAAAATCAAGTTTAAAATCTTCATGTTTTACTTTCTCCCAGCAAACTTCCTTTCTTGCCCACATTTCAATCAGCGATTCCGGGCTTTTTGTTTTTAAGAAATTGTCCATGGCAGTCATCAGTTCTTTAAGAAAAGAATATAAATTATCAGAGATTGACTGATTTTTCCAGATCTTAAATAAGTCCATGTGATAATCTGTTTTAAAACCAAAATATGCAATTGAGTAAGGAACGGTAATAAAACGTAAATCACCAATTGCATTTGGTTTCACACCATAAATTTTTTCAGCTGTTTTATACAAAATTGCTTTTGCAATTGTATCCTCAAAATAGAGATTATTATTTTCAATATTTACATCTGTATTGTAATAAATAAACTGGTTGTAATTCTTTACATTCTTGATTACAAAATGTGGGCCAACAACTAATTTTTTATCCTCATCATAAACTTCCTGATAGGCATTTATATATTTTGCCAATTCCTCTTTCGTGAACATCTGGTTTTTTGGATTCTTTAAATCAAATGCTTTTTGTCTTGACTTTGTAAAACCCTCTTTTAGCCGGGCATTTTTGTACTGTCCTCTGGCTCTTTCATAAAACCATTTTGTCTGGATCGAATTCTTATCAGTGTGAGGTGTATATCTGCTCCTTGATAATTTTTCAAACTCAATATGATAATGTCTGTTGGAACTTAAATCAGCTGCTGAAACTTTGTTCTGGGTATTTGCATACTCGGCTATTTTTGAAACTATTGCCGTGAAATTTTCTCTGTTTTTTATTACGGATATTTTTAACTGGACAAAAATATTTGAAATGTCTGCTTTATCTTTTTTTTGGGTATGATAAATAGATGCTATCGTCTGACCTCCATTTACAATTTGCAAATCATTTACCATGGATATTACCAACCCTTTGCCTTTGATGTCTTTCAGTTCAATTTTATCCGCTGTTGCAGCAATGCCATTATTAAAAGCCATAAACATATGTGGCTCTTTTATTATAGTTGTCCTGATACCTTTATTTATTTTTCCCGCAAACTGTAAAAAAGAACGTATATTCTGTTCAAGCACTCTTGAGCCGTATCTTTCATAAATCGTTGCAAGTGCCTGACCATGGATAATGGCAAGATAAGACTGATACTCATCATTTTCAGAGGGAGAAACTATGCATGGAACTTCAAAACCTTCCTGCAGAAAATCAATAGCAATCGGAATGTGTGATTTTTCTGTGATGTTGAAGAGATAATTCAAATCAACCACCCTATAGAAAACAGGATAACCCAAAATTTTCTGATCATCTGGAAAATCTCCCTGATAAACTCCATCAGTAAGAATAATTACATTTACTCTGACTAAATTTTCTTTCAGGTCAGACGAATTACTCAGTGCACAAGCAAAATCAAATATAGGTGCTGATTCTTCAATCTGGTTTACATAGTCATTATCAATTCCTTTTCGGAAAAAATTTGCAATGCGTTTTGAAGCTGTATCAATTTCATCTTTGGTAACTCTTTCCGGTTCATCAGTGCCTTTGAAAATTGTAATGAACAAATCAGCCGTTTCGTAATTGTCGGAAATGGAATAAGCATTTATTTTGTGCTGGTTCTTTGTCCCCAATGCTTTTTCATCGTGTGCTACTCTTACATTTTCCGTTTCGCCGGCATCCGCAAGTAAATCCACTGCATATTGGGTAAAAATCTGCTCCAGAATTCCTCCTTCTTCTTCAGAAATCTGAGTTGATTTTAAATCCTGAATAAGAGACCCATAAAATTTTTTCAGTTCCGTATTTTCAATTGAATCATTCATGTAAAAATTAATGTTTGAAATACTTCTTTTTCGGTTTTAGTAAAATCAGAACATTGCGAAATAACGATTGAATATTTTACATCACCAACTCCGCTACGAATATCTCTTTCCTCAATTCTCGGGAATTCATTTTCCACTTTGTAGAAAATATCCTGACGAATAAAATATCCTATGTGTTTGTAAAGATTTCTGTGCCCGTCAAAATATCCTGCTTCAAGTAATTTTCTTTTGAAATGGTTTAGTGAAGAGAAATCCGCATTTAAAATTTCACAAACTGAATCAACAATCTGATTTAATGTTTCACCTGATTGCTGTCTGACTTCAAGTGAAATATGATACAGAAACAGATTTTCAAGGTTACTTGTATCAAGTTGCCTTTCGCTGCTGATGTAAACTCTCTGATGATTGTTTCCGTGTGTTGTTTTCACTTCAACACCCCATGCTCCTGATTGAAAATCTCTGATTTGCATTTCAGAACCAACCCATGAGTTAATTATGTTCAAATAATCAGGATTACATTTCAGAAATTTTCTGATGAAAAACAATTCACCGAATAAACCTTTTTGTTCTTCCGGTGTAAGTCCTTGCGTATTGAATCGTTCAAATAAACTTTGCCATTTGGTCAAACGATTAGTATAATTATTGAGAATAATTTTTATATCCGATTCTTTTATTATGCTGTTTAAAACATCATATATCAGGGCATCAAAAACATCCATAAACTGCTTGTCTATTAAAACCAGATTTAGTAATAAAAAATTTGAATCACTTGGATCGTAAATCTTGTCAAATTTTAAACTTCTGAATTCATATTTGAAATTAAAATTTTTTCCCACACCAAAAGGAGTTCTGATAATAAGCATCCGAAAGTTTTCAGGATATTTTACTCCAAAAAAAGCATCACATTTGCTTGTATCAGAATATCTAATCTTATACAATCCTGCGACTGCGGAAGCATTGCTTTCAAGTTTATTCCATATTTCTTTAATCCGTTCCATCTGATAAATCATTTTAGTCAAGTTCATCGGGATCGGGATCGGGATATTCGTACTCTTTAAGGAATTGTTCATTCACAGCATATTCAATCTTCTCATCATTTTCAATTTCAGGAAAACTAATCGCAATACCTACAACAGGAACATTTGATATTTTTTTGCGGTATTTTTCTTTTTCAGGTAATTTTTTATGCTCACAATCGGGATTCAGAAGATAAATTAATAAAAGCCCATTGGTACTATTTCGGATTTCCTTAATTCTGTTAGTACTTGGTCTTTCCGGTGTTTTTTCTCTTTTTAATTTTAGCCAATCATCAGCAGTTTTTTGCAGTGCAATATCTATTTGTTCATCTGTTAAATCAACCATTTCCTGCTCGCCTGAAATAATATTCGATTTCGCAATTTCATAATGGATACCGTCCTGACTGATATTCGTTCGGTCCGTTAAACCGACTTCCAATCCGTTAATCTTAATAGCATCTTCTTTTGATACATCAATGGATTTATTAATTAAACACACTGTCCAGTTTACAAGATTGCTGTGTTTGATCTGGGCATTTATATAATCTATTATTTTAGCAGTGTGTATTACTTCCGTTTCGATCTTATAAGCCGTTAAAAAACTAGTAATATTCTCGTGATTGAACTGTTTTTGCCAGACGTATTTTTGCTTCACAAAAGAATTTATTGGTTTTGCCAAAGGTGCTCCTAAATCCTGAACAAGTTTTATTACTGTATCATAGTTATTACGAAATATTTCCTCGTCAATTTTAAACAAATATGTCTGCTCTAATTTTCCGGAATAACTTAATTGCATTTTGAAACTATGCCTGAATTTATTTGCTGCTGTAATTTTTAAAACACCGGGGTGTGTTCTCACTTTCAAACCAAATTCTCTTGGCGTTTTATTTAACAAAAACATATAATCAAAATCTCTTCTCATTTCTTCAGACGCAATTGTGATATGCTTATACCATCCTATTAATTCATCACTTGTAAATATTCTACACAAGTCAATATAGCCTTGTCTGTAGCCAAACCACCTACCCATCTGCATGAGTGTATCATACATTTTTGATGCTCTTAAATAGTAACTGATTGTAAGACCTTCAAGAGTTAATCCTCTTGAGAGTTTATCCCCCCCAACAGCAATCACCGATAAATATTTTCTTTGCTGTTCTGAAAAGAAATAATCAAGTGGTGAAATGTTGTGATACGATAAACCTGAAATATTTTTGTCACCATGAACAGCTCTTACCTCCATTTTGGAAATTGCCGGAAAAATTTCCGCTTCAACTGTCTTCCAACTTATTGACGTTATTTCAGTGTCTTTGTATAATCCTTTGTTGTGTGAATCAAGTATTATCTGCAATGTGGTTGGTTCAAATTCTTTTTTCCAGATTGCTTCAAGTTCTTTAAGCAACTGACCCGAGTTCATTTCAATTTGTCTTTGATAAAATTTTAATTCAGCATCTATCAAAGTTGCAATTCTGTCCTGCCAAATAATATACCGTGAAATGTGAACCAACATTGAATTGTGAACATCAATTTGTTTTCTAACTCGTCTCGCTGCTGAAGAAAGAACGAAACACTTGATTGCATATTTCAAACTATTCGGCAACTCATCCGGCAACGGATCATTCTTTTTGTGTTTATCAGGAACAAAAGATTTTGTTGGTGTAAATTCTTTTTCAACTCCCGCAATTAAATTTTGCACCTGCTCTTGTACGTTGGATGCATTGAAAACATCGTAGTCTTCAACTAATCGGATTACCGGCAACGGATCATCTGCTGTATCAGATGACGTGGATCGGGGTAACCCAAAAACTTTTGCCGGTCCAATATAATTTGAAGGGGCGGAAATGTTAATAATAAAATCTTTTGGAAATAAATCCTGCCCAACTGTGAATTCATAATCTTTAATAGTAATGTCTAAACCTTTTATAATTTTCTGCTCAAGTATTGGAACAAAAATATTTGCAAATGGTGTAGCAGTATACCCAACATAGACACTTTGTTCAAATAATGAAAGCAATGCTCTGATACAACCATTGATTGCAGAAACTTTTTCTTTGCTAACATTTATTGAAGCATTGTCAGCTTCATCGTCAATAAGAAGAAATGGAATATTTCGGATAATTATTTTTCCATCACTTTGTTTATCCCCCCAACCGGCTAACCAGGAAATAAGATTTTTTAAAATTGAACCATTCTTTTTTACAACTGCTATAATCGGGTCAGAACTTCTCAAACAAATCCTTGCCGACTGTGCTACTTTACGGTTGAAATCTCCATCGAGAAGGCTTGATGTCAATGCGTTTGCCGGAAGGTCAATTAGATTATACAAACCAACACCTATTTTATTCGTGTTTGAATAATGAAGTGAACGCTGACTGTTGAATCCCAAAAATCCCTCATCAACTCTGATTTGCGTCTGGCTTCTTAATGAATCATGCATTCCTGCCAAAACTATAATCAGCCGGTAACCTGCATCAGCAGATTTGTTAATTAAACCAATGTAGTTACTCGTTTTTCCTGATTGAACTTGTCCTACCACCATTCCTCTTTTATCCCACACCCCGGAAATAGCAGGATTTGCAATTCTGTCTAAAATGTCATCAGTTAAATTATCAAGTTTGTTTATTGTATCCGGTGCAATTCTATTCTGCAGATAAATCAGATAACGATTCCAGAAATCCCATTTAATGTCAGCTTTCTTATCCTTAAGCCAAGGTTTATATCCTTCATCATTATCAAGAATTCTGTAGTCCTCTGAAAAAACAGAAAATGTTGCAGATAAATAATTGAATAGTGTTTCTCTTTCAGAAACTAAATCAGGAAACATTTTAAGAACCGTATCAATGGATGTATTTATATCTTGTGAAGAAGGATTTTTGATTTCTATTAAAAGTAAAATACAAATATTTTTTGCTTGTTTTATCATTTTATTTAAAGGGTTGCAATGTATTCAGGATAATAATTAAACGGTTCAAGATTTATAATTACTGATTTTGCTTCTGTATCTGTTTTTCCTTGTGCAATCAATGAATCATAAATCTCTTTCATTATTTTTCTAATCTCATCATGCTTTACTCCTTCAAATGGTTTCCCTTGTGCTTCAGGTTCTTCGGCTTCTTTGATATAAATTGATTTTGTCGGAATTGTTTCTTCAATAAACCTGATTAAAGTTTCAATCGCTTTGTCAGGTTCTGTTTCTGCTTGTTCTCTGATTTTTTCCATAATCTGATGTTTACGATTGATTTTATAAAACCATTTATCGCCTCGTTTATGTTCAATCCAAAGCGGAATAAATTTTTGCCCGGGCAGTTGCTTCACACTTTTTCCCCTGTGTCTGTACACATCCACGGCGTGAGCCCGTACATTTCCGGCATACGCTTTTAGTTGCTCACGCAATACAAGAGGTGGACGTGCAACAGATTTCCTGATGTCAATCTGCCATTCCGCATCCAAGCCATTAGACAAATTAATTTGTATCCGTGCAAGTTTGTAGTGTTCTTCTTTGCGAAACATTCCGAGCCAGTCACCTGCCAACAATAATCTTTCGTTGCGGTATATGTAAAACCCCTGATGTTCATTCCAACCCTTTGCACCCTCTGCATTTTTAAATTTTTCCTCACTGATTTTTGATTTATGCGGCAGCACAAATCCTTTTACAACTGCTTTCCCGTTTTCCAATGGTTCCCCGGGAAATTCCTGCGTGGCCGATTCTTGAATGAGAAAAGGATTCCATGCTTCAACTAATCTGTCCTGAAAATAAATTTTGATTTTGCCTGTTTCAATGAAGCGGTGAAAAACCATTGCAAGATGTTTTTTTATGTGCTCCATTATCAAAAGAAATTTTTCAAGTGCTTTCTCATCGTCTGATTGAAAATTTTTTACAAGACGGTCAATGTCATTCCAGATTACAATTGTGCCTGACTTTAATTCGCTGATTTCATTTTCAAAATTTTTTTCCGGCAAATATTTTATCAGTTCCCATTTTCCTGTTTGGTTTACAAAATCCAAATCCCATGTCCAGTAAACAGATTTACAATTTTCTCTGGCACTGATAACCGTGAGTTTTCTGCATTGGGAAAAAGATGCTGTTTTTAATCCCAGGCCGAATCTTCCTAAATCTTTACTGCTTCTCTCGTCAAGCGGATTTTTACTTCCCGGCCGCATTGCCTGAATCAATTCATCATTGCTCATTCCGTGTCCGTCATCTTTGACTGAAAGCCATGTTTCAGCGCCTTCCCAATAAAAATTTACCCAGATATTTTTTGCTGCTGCTGAAATTGAATTATCAATAATGTCTGCTACTGCTGCTTCAATGCTGTATCCGATTGCACGAAAGGTTTCAATCATTGAAGATGCTTCAGGAACTGCAGGAGTAGTTTCGTATTTACTGTAATTAATATTTTTCATTGTTTTAAAATCAATTCTTTTATTTTTTTTGCAATTCCTTCTGCCATCAATGGTGGTACTGCATTGCCTATCTGTCTGAATGCTGATGTTCTTCCGCCTTCAAAAAAATAATCATCAGGAAAGGATTGAATGCGTGCTGCTTCACGAACCGAAATTGAACGGATCTGATCCAAATCAGGATATATATAATAATGGCCATCACATGAAATATGAGCTACTAATGTATGACTTACACCGAAAGGATCAACTACCTGAAATCTGTTTAAAAAAGATGTTTTATTATTGTGTGTTTGCAGATGTTCAGGCAATTTGGCATAGTTCATCCTTTTCTTTTCATTCAGCCATTTAATAATTGCTATTTTATAAATTTCCATGTCCCTTTCATTGTGTGGCCGTGCTACATGCTGTGTGGTAAATTCAATATCGTTTCTGATATGTGATTTTTTTAAATACTCGCTAACAGGTAATCTGTAATAGGTAAAGGTTTCACCTGTCCCGTGTTTTAATGGGGGCAGATCATAAAATAAATCTTTCAGGATTTGCCAATTATTTTCCACTATTTCAAAATCGGGATATTTTAATCCGGAATTTTTTAACCATCCTATCAGGATAACCCGCTTTCTGTTTTGTAACACACCAAAATCTTTTGCATTTAAAACTTTGCAAACCATGTCGTATCCTGTTTTTCTGACAGCAGTTTCAATATCTTTAAAATATTTTCCGTTTCCTGCTGATAACAATCCTGGCACATTTTCAAAAACAAACATTTTGGGCTTATACCTTTCAAGAAATTTCACATAAAATTTATATAAATAATTTCTTGGATCATTTTCCATATTGTCAGGATCTCTTGCCCTCCCAACTATAGAATATGCCTGACAAGGCGGCCCTCCGATAATTAAATCTGCCTTTTTGTTTTTCATCTGCATGTCAATCTGATTAAAGATATATTCTGTGTTCTCATCTGAAATTTCCTTATTAATAACAGAACTGATTTTGTTTTCAGGTATCATTCCCCATAGTTCGTTTCTGCCAATTTCATTTTTCAGATATTTGTAATAAAATTCTGACAGCTTGTTCTCTTTTAAGTAATGATAAGAAACTCTTGTTTTCAGTGTTTCACATGCATGTGCATTCATTTCTACGTGTGCAACCGGGTTAAAATTTTGTCGTATAAATCCTTCGGACAACCCACCTGCCCCTGCAAACAAATCTATATAATTCACTGTTTTCATTTTTGGGAAATATCATATAATTAATTATAATTAAGTTTAAATTTAAATATTAATTTTGCCTTCCGCATGTGTAAATTAAAAGCAGGTTTAGCATATTTTCATTGTGTTAAAACATGAATTACATGTATATACTTTGTTCTTATGAACAACATTCCTGAATTTTTTATCTTTGTTAAGATGCGAATTTCCGTGCAGTTTTAAAATTCCTGCAGCAGACACATAGTCCTGCAGGCAATTTGGAAATGCTGTCATAGTTTATGTAATTAAAATTCTGGCAAAAACAAATAGACATGTTGCGAAATAATTTTCAATCTATTGTTATTTTAAATTTATTTAAAATATTCCGAGCGAAGCGAGGTGACAATATATTCGCAACAATTATGAATTTTTTCCACCATAAAAAAATAAATTTTTAGATGGTTTGTCTATAGTTATAGTACAAAATAGCCCATATCAACTATTTCGCAACAACTCTAATGTTAAAATGCTTAAAAAACCAAAAAGAAAAACGCTGTAGGACGGTCACTAAAAATTAATATGTTTTAATTTTTTGATGATTTTTAATGCTACCTGTTCAGGAGATTTTTTTATTTCATGTTCCCAATATCGCAAAACTGTCCATCCTTCTTTTTTTAATTTAACCTTAACTTTGTGATCCCTATCGACGTTACCTTCAATTTTTTTCATCCAGAATTCTTTTCTGGTTTCTGATTCTATGAAACATTTTGGACATTTATGCCAGAAACAACCGTCAATAAAAATTACAATTTTTTTTGCTGGAAAAACAATATCCGGTTTTCCAAAAAGTTTATAATGGACACGATAACCTCTAATCCCTTTTTTATACAATTGTTTTCTGATTTTAATTTCCGGTTTTGTATCTTTTGACTTTATCTGGGACATATTAAAACTTCTTTGTTTTTTGGTTAAAACATCTGCCATAGTATTAATAATTTACAAGGCGTTTATTAATTATTTTGTTTATATATTAAGTAACTTCTCAATAACTTGTGGAAAAATGATAAAATATATAATTTGTTTTGCCTTTTTTGTATTTGTTTTTTATAAAATGAGCAGTTACGA
>MTER01000002.1:0-1353 GCA_002083985.1 Candidatus Altarchaeales archaeon A3 | reverse complement strand
TGGCTATTGTGAAGTCCCGGTTAAATTTCATTACCGGATTAAAGAACGGGATTTTGCCTGAAAGTTTTTCGTTCTCAGGAATTGAAATTTCGGCGTTGCCTTCTTTTATATTTATGATTGTTTGCATGATTTGTGATTTAAATTATAACAAAACAAAATTTTATAATGTATTTATTTATTGACTCATTTATAATTAAAATTATAGTCAAAAATTCTGTTTAAATTTTTGGGCCCGTGGGCTAGCTTGGATATACTGTTCGCCTTCGGAGCGAACGACTCGGGTTCGAATCCCGGCGGGCCCGTTTTTAACAACCTGTGATGATACAGGATTATCTGATTATTTGAAATTGAAAACGATTTAAAAATGATGAAACTTATGAGTGCTGAGGTTGAAAATTTAACATCGCTTTGCAAAAAAATAAAGAACACAGACAAAACAAATAGATATGCGGTTTTTATGCCTCATTTTTGCATAGATATTCTTGCAAAATTTGAAGGAAATTCAGATGCGATAATAAATTACATCGCTTCGTTTGAAGATTTTAAAAATCCTTCGGATTTTCAAAATACAGCAAATACATCTGCGCATTTGGAAACCAAAAACACTGTCAAAGAAGGCGGAAAGGCGACAAATTCGGCATTTGCCATCGCATCACTCGGAATTGAGTCAGCAATAATCGCAGAAACAAACGACATCGGCTACACATTGCTTAAAAATTTTAAAAGGAAATTTCACCTGAAAAATCTGGACATTTCGCATATAAATACGGATGGAAATTTAGCAACAACCTGTGCAATTGAAACCGCAAACAAAAACATAATGATGAGCGATGCTGACTCATTAAAAAATTTTGGCACAAAAAATTTAACCGAAGACGACTTTGAACTAATTAAACATTCTGAAATCGTGGCAATATCTGACTGGGGATTAAACGAAAAGGGAAGCGAACTGGCAAAAGCTGTTTTCAAATTTGCAAAAAGCAATAATGTCCGGACATTTTTTGACCCTGGAGATCCGGCACCGAAAATAAAGAAGGGAATAGATGTCAGCGAAGAGATAAAGGAAATTTTAAATTTCGTTGATTTTTTAAGCGTGAACGAAGATGAATTTGTCCGATATAAATTAAGCGACTTTAAAGGGAAAACAAAAATAATATATCACACTGCAAAATTTTCATCTGTAATTTGTGAAGGAAAAGAAACGGCAAGAGCGAACTCCTTTGTGGTTGGTGTACGGCGGCTGACTGGTGCGGGAGACACATTCAATTCCGGCTTTATATTCGGGGAAATGAAAAATTTTGAAGAAAATGAAAAATTAATCCTTGCAAATGCTGTTGCAGCATATTATATATC
>MTER01000001.1 GCA_002083985.1 Candidatus Altarchaeales archaeon A3 | reverse complement strand
CTGTTGCTCGGAGATTTCAAAATTTACACAATTTCGAAATAGCAACTTCACGACATTAAAAATATGAGTCAAATTATTTCGCAACATGTCTATTAATTTTCAAGTATTAACAATAATTAATAGACATGTTACAAAATAACTTTTTCACCTTTAAAATTTTTAATTTGCAACAACTCTAATATCTTATTGTTAATTTGTTTTGCATTTTTGTGTTTGTTTTTTTATAAAATAAGCAGTTACAAACTAAATTTACCACAACTTATTGAGAAGTTACAATTAACAATGCCTAATTTTTTTAGAATCTGGTAATAGGTTAATGATAAGTATGTCAAATACCTGTGAAATATTATTTGCTTTCATCTTTTACTTATTTAATTGTTGTTATCTTATTAAATTTAGAAATAAATAATTAAATTTCTATTCAAAAAAAGGCAGCAGTTGTAATCCACCTTCTGTTTTTTGGGAATTTGTCTGAGCGGCAAATTTGCCTTGCACCCTCAGCATTATGTTCGTTTCACAAAATTTAATGCATCGTCGGAAGAACCTCATTCTCATTTACATTAAATTATCTCGTCTCTGTACCACAATGAAACCATCTCTGGCTTTTTCTGATTAATAGGTGGGCGGAATTTCCTTTGCTTTCGCAATCCTCCCACAACTGCTACCATAAAGAATTAGGATTATAAAATTTAAAGCAGAATAAAATTTAAAGCAAAAATTTACTTCTTCACAAATTCCTTTAATAATTCAAAATTTTTTGTTATACTTGTGCCTATCAGCAAAGCATCTGCGTATTTTAATGCGAAATTTACATCATTTTTATTTTCAATCCCGCTTTCTGCAACGATAATTTTATTTTCCCTGTTCTTTATCTTTTCGGAAAGTTTTAGTTTATTTGTGTCAATTGCAAAATTTTCCAGATTTCTCGTATTTATTCCTATAATATTTGCATCACCGATAAATTTCAGGTCATTCTCATCATGAACCTCAACGATACATTCCAAATTTAATTTTCCCGCAATTTCCAAAAATTTACCTGTTTTTTCCTTTAAAACACCTGCTATTAACAAAATCGCATCTGCCCCGTAAATATAACTTTCATAAATCTGTATTTCATCAATTATAAAGTCCTTACGAAGTAAAGGAATACTTATTCTGTCTTTTTTATTATCTTTAAATTTCAAATCTCGTAATCTCATCAGATTTTTTAGGTCTCCTTCAAAATTTTTGTCCGTCAATATTGACAACGCACACGCCCCATAATCCTGAAAGATTTTTGCCGTCTCTATTACATCAACATCTTTTATTGCCCCGAATTTTGGGCTTTTTCTCTTTATTTCTGCAATAACCGGAATCCTGTCTTTTGATGCATCTTTTATTGCTTTACTTATCGAAGTCCTGAATTTTTGCTTTTCCAGTTCCTTTCTTTTTTCATCAATGATTTTTGAGAGTATTTCAGAACTTGTTTCTGAAATCTCCGAACAATGAGTGGTGAAATTTTCCATCCTATGTTATTACTTTAATATATCCCGGTTTCGGTTCATAAAAATATCCTGTTTCCAGCAATTCGTAAAGTTTATCTGTGAGATTTATGTTTTTTAAAGAAGAAAAATTTTCATTTTTTGACAATTCGCTGGCAACTTCTTCAATTCCGATGACATTGCCTTTCTTGTCTTTTGCTAAATTTTCAACAAATCGGACAATTGCAAGATTATTCGCTCTTTGTTTTTCGTATTCATCCTCACTCATTTCAAACACACCTTCAACAAACACATTTTCACCTTCCTTTGAAATTTCCAAATGAACTGACGAAATTTCAGAACTTACTTCCGAAATTTCTTCTTTTGTTATTGTTTCTTTTGTCATTTCTTCTTTTGTCATTGTTTCTTTTGTCATTTCTTCTTTTGTCATTGTTTCTTTTTCATCTGTCTTTGGCACCACTTCTTCTCTCTTCGGCATTATTTTTTCAGTCATCGGAATTGGTTTTTCGGTTGTTTTTTCTTTACTTTTTTCTTTACTTTTTTCGTTATTCTTTTTTTCCTGCGACATTTCTTCTTTTTCTTTTTCGGACTTCTTATTTTTACCGTTAAATTTTTCAGTTAAATATATTAGTCCTTTTTTTCTTATTTCATGAAATTTTTCATAAATTTGTTTTGTAACTTCAATTACGCTGTAATCCTGATTTGCGTTTAAATAAATTTCTCCTTTATAAAAAGGATTTGCATATATTAACAAATAAATTTCTTTATTTCCTTCGGAAAATTTTTGTAAAATATTAGAGGCATCCTGCAGGGCATTTTTATTAAATGTTCCCGCCGTAATCACAAAAATTTCACCATCATTTAAAGTCAGCATAACTCCGAATTTTGTTTTTTTGCATTCAACAACCTTTCCACACATTGCTATAGTATCACCTGTCCCGAATTTCATCTGTAATAAATTTTTACTCCCTTTCCTGATATACTTTGCATCGTTTAAATCACCTGATGCACAAAACAAAACATGCATTCTGCTTTTATTCTATTTTTTATTTTGCTCCATATTTTAATTTCACTTTTATTCTACAATAGAGGTTGTCCAACTGTAGGGTTACGCCAATTTTTTGATCCATTAAAAATTTAGATTTCTATAAAAATAATTTGAATAGAAATAAAAACGGGATTTTTAAGGGGGATGGGTCACTTTTTCGCCCATCTAGTAATATTTTTCCCATGGCGTCAAGATAAACTTGGATTTCTACTCAATACTATAACTTTTGGTGCTGACCCACTAAAATAAGGATAATTATATATTTGCTTTTTTACTATTATTTTTATAAACATTTTTGGAAACGACGGAAAACCAAAATAAAAAAACGCCGTTGGAAGCGAACATTTTACTCTCAAATTAATTACCCTCATTTAAAGGGGGGGCACCAAATCTTACAACCGGCACAAAAGTTAAAATCAATAAATTTTAAGAGGTGTCAGAATGAAACAACCCTACAGTTGGACAAGCTCTTTTAGATGGTTAAATTTCTTTAATCTCATACCTCATCACCCTTTCCAAGATATATCCTCCCTATTGGTTTCACATATTTTGTTTTTGTGTTGCCTGTATCATCCTTTATTGCCCTTATATATTGTGTAACAGACGACGAAAAGTAATCCGCTGCATAGACAGCTGCTGCCTCAGGTATTGCTGGTTCAATCACACTGCCCTGTTCCGGATTTCCATGGTGGCTAAGTATAATATGAAGTAATTTGTGTTTTAATATTTCGGGAAATTTTTCCTCTTCGCTCTTTGCTTCTTCATTAATTTTACCAATTTCCTTTATGAGCATTTCTTCGGCAATTGATATATGTCCTCGCAGTACATCTTCGGCATTGTCATCAAACGGATAACCCGTGGCCATGACAGTTATTGTTTCTGTTTTTCCCACATCATGAAGGATTGCTCCTGCAATTGTTAAGTCCTTATCCATTCCTGTCGGATGGATATCACTTATCGCCTTACATAATCTGACAACTTCAAGTGTATGCTCCATTAATCCACCCACACAGGCATGATGATACTTCATAGCCCCTGGCCATTTTCTAAATTTCCCCATAAAGTCATTATCGTCAAAAAATTTTAACAGCAACTCTTTAAGAAATTTATTTTTTATTTCGTCTATTGTCTTTCTGAACTCTTTCTCCATTTCTTCTATATTCTGGTTTGTAGAAGGAAGGAAGTCCGCAGCATTGTATTCGTTCTCTGCTGCTTTTCTTATTATGCCTTCTGACTGATTTGTGTGTATTTCAGGTTCATTGTTGAATAAATTTATATTGCCGGAAACAAATACTACATCTCCGTTATTAAAGGAATTATAAATTTCTTCCACTTTTTCTTTTATTTCTCTGCCCCAAAAAGTTGCCTTAATATTTCCGGTTTTATCCGAAATATCAATTTTAAAGTAATATCCCTGTTTATTCTTGTATGACTGCAAGGTATCTTTTTTACTGACTGCAAAAAATCCTTCAACCTTGCTGCCTGCCTTTAAATTTTTTATATCCCTGATAAAATTTTTCTCCATCGTTTAAAATTTATATCCTTGTAATTTTATAATTTTATAATTTTAACCGTCTTTTAATTATCTCAAATCAATCGTCTCAGAATATTCCCTTCCCGTTGAAATTATCTTTACTTTAACTCCAACCTCATTTTCAATGATTTTTATAAATTTCTTTGCATCTTCTGGCAAATCCGTAAATTTTCTAACACCTGCACAATCAAACAAGCGGTCAATATTTGTTAATGCAAGCATTGTTGCGGAATTTATCTTTGCACTTCTTTTTGCCAGTTCAAAATCAAAGGGGGCAACTCTTCTTTCCCTTCCGGTAACAGCCCCCCATTCTTTAATTTTGGCTAATTTTTCAGAAATTTTTAAGTCATTCAATAATTTGTCCGCTTTGTTATCAGATTTCTTATTTTTATCTGTTTCATTCCAGAACAATCCGTTTCCTACTCTTGTTGTGTATACCTTTAAAACAACAATTACATCATTAACACATTTAGGACCAACTCCGACATCGGAAAGCATAGCACTTGCCGTTGTGTCCTTGGTTGTAACATAAGGATATGTTCCGTGATAAAGAGATAATCCGAAGCCCTGTGTTCCCTCAATTAAAATTTTTTTACCTTCATCCATTGCGTTGTTTATTTCCATTGCCACATCAGAAAGAAATTCATTCAATGCAGGAATGTCTTTTGCGGTTTTTCCAATTCTTTTTATCCGATCTTCATTTGCAGGACCACATCCGCTGCCTGTTGTCTGCACCTTTTTGCTTAAATTTTCATCACCTTTGTCTCTTACTTTATGTGTTTCCTCTATAATCCCGCATTGAAAATCAACCTTAATTCGCTCTTTAACATTAAATTCATTAAATTTTGAAATTTCATCAAGAAAAACATCCGGATTAATCAACACACCTGCACCAACATAAAGTTTTGTATTTTTGTTTAGAAAACCGGATGGAACCTGTCGGACTTTATATTCCGTTCCGTTATAAACGATAGTATGTCCCGCATTAGGTCCCACACCACCCCTTGCGATTATATCATAATTGTCCTTTAAACACAGATAGGAAATTATTTTTCCCTTCCCTTCATCACCGAATTGCCCTCCAACAACTATATCACACATTTTAAAAATTAATAATTATAATTATTAATTATTTTTTGTTGAATTAAATTTTATGTTTTCTTTCTTTGCTTTGAAATACTGATGCAAAAAGAGGATTCCTAAAATGACAAAAAGAAAGCGACTAAACATAATTATACCTGTGAATTTCAATGTCAATGCCAAACGCAGGAAGCATTATTGATATGAACGCAAAACTAATGAGGATAACTTCAAAAATGGCTGCAAATTTATAAAATTTTAACAATCTTCTCTGTTCTAATGTTTCCGATAAAATTTTTTTGGTTGCATCCCTCTACATCAATTTATAAAAATCAGAAAGAATTATGTTTCAAAGAAATTTTGTAACTATTCAGCCACCCCAAAAAATTACTAGTAAAAATTTAATTTTCGTATTTTTTCTGAAAATTTCACAAGTAAATTTGACCCCCTCGGAATAGTTACGAAATTTTATTAAAGAAAGAAAAAAATAAAGAAAAAGAAAAAAATAAAGAAAAAGAAAAAAATAAAAAATTTCTGTTTTACAATACCTCCTCTTATCACAACAAAATTTCTTATTTCTTCACTTCATAGTCCGCATCATAAACCTTGCCACCTTTATCTTTTCCCTGTTCGCCTTCTCCTGTGTTTTGCTCTGTATTTTCCTGACCTTGCTGGTTATTGCTTTCCTGATTTTGCTGCTCTTCCTGACTTGTTCCGCCTGCCCCCCCCGCATGTGATTGTTGTTGCTGTTGTTGAGCTGCCTGCTGATAAACCGCTGTTCCTACCTGTTGCAAAATATTTTTTAAATTTTCAAATTTTGTCTTCATCATCTCAATATCCTTATTTTCCATTGCTTCTTTTAATTCCTTAACCGCTTCATTGAGCTTGTTCTTATTTTCTTCGCTGATTTTACCTTCAAGATCTTTGCTCAACTTTTCTGACTGATATATAATTGATTCCGCTTCGTTCTTTAATTCCGTTTCTTCTTTTTTCTTTTTATCTTCTTCTGCAAACATCTCGGCATCTTTCTTCATGCGCTCAATTTGCTCCTTGCTTAATTTAGTTGATGCGCTTATTGTAATTCCCGCTTCTTTTCCAGTCCCTAAATCCTTTGCTTTGACATTTAATATTCCGTTTGCATCAATATCATAAGTAATTTCTATTTGCGGAACACCTCTCGGAGCCGGGGGAAGTCCTGCCAAGTTGAACATGCCTAATGAAGTATTATCTTTGGCAAGTGGTCTTTCACCTTGTGTAATGTGGATTGTAACTGCGTTCTGGAAGTCGGCTGCCGTAGTAAATATCTGTGATTTTTTTGTCGGAATTGTTGTATTTGCAGGAATTAAAGAAGTTGCTATTCCACCCAATGTCTCGGTTGATAAGGTTAAAGGAGTTACATCTAATAACAATATATCATGAATTTCTCCGGATAATACCGCACCCTGGACTGCCGCTCCAATCGCAACACATTCCATCGGATCTACTCCACCTTCTGCTTTCTTTCCGAAAATATTTTCAATAAATTTCTGGACAATCGGCATTCTTGTAGGTCCTCCTACCATTATGACCTTTTCAATACTCTCTTTTTTTATATTGGCTTTCTCCATTGCAATTTCTACTGGTTTTCTGCATCTTTCAACAATAGGATTTACAAGTTCTTCAACTTTTGCCCGCGTTAATTTTGTAACAAGATGTTTTGGACCTGTTTGTGTTGCAGTTATATAAGGTAAATTTATTTCACTTTCAAGAGTTGTTGAAAGTTCTATTTTTGCTTTTTCCACACCTTCTTTCAAACGAATAAATGCGGTCTTATCATTTCTTAAGTCAACTCCTTCCTTACTTTTGAAATCATTAATAAGATAGTCAATAATTACATTATCCATATCTGTCCCGCCTAATAGAGTATCTCCCGATGTCCCTTTAACTTCAAAAACACCCCCGCCGAATTCCATTATTGTAACATCAAGCGTTCCTCCTCCCAAATCAAAAACCAGAATTTTTGCTTCTTTTTGGGATTTATCTAATCCATAAGCTAACGATGCAGCTGTCGGTTCATTAACGATTCTAACAACCTCTAATCCGGCAATTTCACCAGCATCTTTTGTTGCCTGTCTCTGATTGTCATCAAAATATGCTGGAACTGTAATTACTGCTTTCTTAATGCTTTCGCCCAAAAATTTTTCCGCATCTTTTTTTATCTTTTGCAATATGTCCGCAGAAATTTGCTGGGGCGTATATTCCTTTCCGTAAATTTTGTATTTATGATTGGTCCCCATCTTTCTTTTTGCCGCATAAACTGTTCCTTCGGGATTCATTGTTGCCTGCCTCTTTGCCGGTTCTCCAACAAGTAATTGTCCATCCTTTGTGAATGCAACATAACTTGGAAATGCCTTTCCATACATACTTACACCTTCCGCACTTGGAATCATTGTTGGTTTTCCGCCAATCATTACTGCTGCTGCCGAATTGCTTGTTCCCAAATCAATTCCTATTATTTTCTCTGCCATTTTAAATTTTTTAATAAATTTTTTAAAATTTTATTATTTTAATATATAATTCAGAAACTGTCTGTATTGTAGTCATTGCTTTTTGACTTCGCAACCTTCACTTTTGAAGATCTTAACAGCATATCTTTATAAAGGTATCCTTTCTGAAATTCCTCGGTTATCATGCCCTCAGGAAATTTATCTGTTTCTTCCCACATAATCACCTCGTGCTCATAAGGGTCAAAATTTTTCCCGACAGATGAAATTTCGCTTAAACCCTGCTCTTTCAAAGCATGAATTAATCGTTCGTAAATTTTTTTCATTCCTTCAAAGAGCTCCATTGATTCCTCACTTAAATTTTTGTCTTTGTAGGACACAAAAGCAGCGTTATAGGTATCAAGTAAAGGCAGTAAATTAAGCACAACTTCCGTTGCACCATACTTTTTAATTTCCTTCTCTTTCTTCTCCCATATTTTTCGCGCATTATCAAAATCAGCAATTGTTCTTAAACACATCCCATACTGGTTTTTCAGGTCTTCTATTTCTTTGTTTTTTTTGCTTATTTCTTCCCCTAATTTTTCCTTCTCTTTTTGCTCTTTGTATAATTTTTCCTCTATATTTTCTAATTCCTTTGGTTTTTTTGGCAACATCTGTGGTTTTAATTTTGCCTTTATTGTTAAAATTTTGTCCTTCAAATCAGCAATTATGTTTTCCATATTTTCCATATCTATTTTTGGTGAATTAAAGTGTAAATTTTCATCTGCAATTTTAACCTCAATCTCGTTTTCTTTCGGGATGACTGAAATTTCTTCTTTATTTACATTTATCCCTATAATTCTTATTATAAAATTTTCACTATCCTGTGAAACCTGCGAATCATAGCCCATCCTAAATTTAAATTTTTCTAATGTTTACTTTTTTCTCTTTTCGGAGTGTTTTCTCTTTTTTTTAAATAGAAAAGTTCTTGTAAATTTCTTCTTCGTTTATATTTACCCATTCAATTTTTATTATGAAATTTTCACTATCTTGTGAAATCTACGAATCGTATCGCATTTTAAAATGTCTTAAATTTAAAATAAAAAAATAAAAAAGGTAAAATTTTTGGGAATGTTAGCTATAAAGACATTTTATATGTTCTTCTTATATCTAAAATCAATGCTTTTATGCCTATTTGATTAACACTCCCAAATTTTTATCTGTGAGTCAGTGGTTTTGAGAGGTCTTATTCCATCCCCATACCTCCCATTCCGCCCATGCCCCCCATTCCTCCACCATATCCTCCTCCGGGTGGCATTGGCGGCATTGATTTCTTTGACGATGCAACAACATCATCTATTCTCAAAATCATCTCAACTGCTTCTGTTGCCGACGTTATTGCCTGTGTCTTTATTTTAAGCGGTTCAACAACGCCCTGTTCATACATATTTGCCATCTTTTTATTCATAACATCAACGCCAAAATTAATTCCGTCTTTTTCCATGGCATGCTTTTCTTTTAATGAAACAATTGCATCAATGGCGTCAAGTCCGGCGCTCTCTGCAAGCGTTTTCGGAATTATTTCCAATGCCTCTGCAAATGCTGATATAGCAAGTTGTTCTCTGCCCCCGACTGTTTTGGCATAATTCTCTAATCCTCTGGATAATTCAATTTCAATTGCTCCTGCGCCAGTAACATATTTTCCGACTTCAAGGGCACTAGCTAATCCTCCTATTGCATCCTTTACGGCTCTTTCAAGCTCATCAACAACATGTTCTGTTCCTCCTCTTAAAAGCAAAGAGACTGCCTTTGGATTCTTGCATTTTTTAACCAAAACCAGTTCATCACCAGCAATCTTAACCTGTTCAACTATTCCTGCAAATCCCAGGTCATCTGATGACAGGTCTTTTATTAAACTGACGACCTTTGCATCTGTTGCCTTTGATAGTTTTTCCATATCTGACTTTTTAACCCTTCTGACAGCCAGTATTTCATTCTTTGCCAGATAATATTGTGCAACATCATCAATACCCTTCTGACAGAAAAGGACTTTTGCACCACTTTTTTTAACGATATCAACCATATTCTTTAAGGCATTTTCTTCCTGTTCTAGAAATTTTTGCATCTGGGAAGGATCCTTTATTGAAATTTTTGCATCAGTTTCTGTCTTTTTTACTTCAAGAGCAGCATCCAGCAATGCAATTTTTGCATCCTTTATTATTTTTGGCATATCAATATTCAGTGTCTCTTTTTCAATAATCACACCTTCGATCAATTCACTTTCAGCCATGCTTTTTCCGATCTTCTTAACTAACTGAATATCATCCTGATTTACTTTTACTTTTCCGTTTTCTTTTACTGCAACATTTGTTACGGCAGTTACACAAAGTTTCCTTAATTCTGTTTTTGCTGCCTCGGAGCCCTTTCCGGTCATTGCCGTTACTGCTATTTTTTCAAGAATATCTTTATCATCAAGTGTGACATTCATAGCATTTTTTTCCAGTATCTTTTGTGCCTGTGATGCAGCCATTGTATATCCTCTGATTATTACTGTCGGATGAATTCCTGAGTTAAGAAGCTTCTCTGACTGATCCAATAATGACGATGCCAAAACAACCACTGTCGTTGTTCCGTCTCCAACTTCTTTATCCTGTGTTTTTGCTATTTCAACCATCATCTTTGCTGCCGGATGTTCAACCTTCATATTATCAACGATAGTTGCCCCGTCATTCGTTATGGTTATGTCGCCTAAATCATCTACAAGCATCTTATCCATTCCTTTTGGACCTAAAGTTGTCCTTACTACCTCCCCTACAAATTTTGCTGCTGATATATTTGCTTTCATAGCATCCCTTCCAGTACTTCTGAAAGCACCTTCCGGCAATATAAGCACCGGTTGCCCCATATTATGTCCTGCCATTTTATATATTTTTTATTGTATTTTATTTTTATTATCCTTTTAATAAATTAAACTTTAATTAAATTAAACTCTTGTTTTAGTAATTAGTTTGAGTGTATATAAATTTAAATTTCATATAAATAAATTAAAAATAAACTGGTGTAAAGCCGACAAAAATTTCTAAAAACAGAATAGAACATAATAGAAATCATAAGATAAAAACTAAAGCCCCAGATGAGGATCGAACTCACGAACCTACCGCTTACAAGGCGGTCGCTCTACCACTGAGCTACTGAGGCATTTCAGGTTTACTTGAAATATCTGAACGAAGTGAAGTTATTTTAAAACTTGCTTCTGAAATATCCAAATGGAAATGAGATTATTTAAAACTTTGTTCATAACTATTCTGCCATCCAAAAAATCATGGGTAAATTTTGTTACCCTTTGAATAGTTACCTTTGTTTTAAATCTCTTAATGAAATGAGGTGATTTTAAATTAAATTTTATTTTAAATCTCCGAACAATTTCAAAATCTTAAAGATTTTTGAAATACCCGAACGAAGTAATGGTAAATGAGATAATTTAAAGTATGTTTCTGACTTTAATAATTAAATTTTTAATAATTAATTTAAATTTGTTTTTAAAATTTGTCTGGGATATTATTAAATGGGGCTGCTGAGATTTGAACTCAGGTCGCCAGCACCCCAAGCTGGTAGGATACCAAGCTACCCTACAGCCCCATTGACATATTAAATGTTAAATATATTATGAAAAGTTCAAATAATTTATGCGAGGGAAGGGATTCGAACCCTCGAAGGCTTACGCACACAGAAGCCTCAGTCCTGCCCCTTTGGCCACTTGGGAACCCCCGCTTAAATTTAATCAATCCTGTCTCGGAAAGATAATTAGATTTTCAATTAATAATTTTTT